>JAYTUR010000725.1:0-1232 GCA_043744475.1 Saprospiraceae bacterium
AATCAATACCATGTCAACTTGTTCAACCTGCACAAACCACGGGTTGAAAATGTACATACCCGCCAAGACAATCTGTTGTTGCAAACCGCGTCGTCCACCATTTTTCAAAAAGACATCGGCATCTTGAAAGTTGTTATGTCCTTTGACATCATGTCCTGCGATTTGACCAGCATCCAATGGGTCGCCGTCGAGGGTTGTGATGATACCGACTTTATTCTCTTCAATTTTCGTCATTTCGGTCAATACCAATTCAAATAAAAAGGTATTGATACGGTACGTTCCTGCCGTGATAATGGCAGCTTGCCGCCCTTTTTGTCCGCCATTTTTCAAGAACATTTCGGCATCTTGAAACGAATCGGACGGTACGGAATGTGCCAAAACCCGTCCTTTGGGCAATTCTGCCCCATCTTTTGCGACAATTAAGCCCATTTGCCCCGAAGGAATGATGGTCAAAGGCTGCAAAATGACATTGTATTGCCAAATCCACATATTGAAGTGCAATCCCGGAGGCAATGTTTGGGCCTGAAAACCGGCTTCCCCCTCAGTAGCAAGGATGCGCCCGGGCGGTAATTCACGTTTTTCGCCAAAGAGGACGAATTTTTTTATCACTAAACCAATTTTATCCTCAGGAATAATCACTATTCCGAGCAATTGGAACACCCAACGGTGTAGCAGAAGTAGGACAACCAATGCAGGTATCCACCAATAAGCTAATAAATCTGTCATGTTTTTTTTGTTTTTATGATGTTGAAAATGGTTTAAGGGTTAAACGTTATTCAGAATAACGGCTAACGAATAGGGCGTAAAGAAAAGGCGGCGGATGGTCAAGCGGTGTTTCAAGGTTGAACAAAGGCGCGTTCGATGTTTGCAGATTTTTCATTTAATAATTGTCTAAAACGAATACGCCAATAGAACCAAAAGGTGTGTTTTATAATTCCATACGCCCGACTAAATAGGGAATATTAACGACCAAATGAATGAGAAATCGGGTAGATGTGAGTTTTTTGTTAAAAGAGATGGATATACTGAGGGGGGCATAAACCTAAAAGGCAGCTTGCAAATGAATGCAAACTGCCTTTTAGGTTTGGAAAGTGGAGCTGGAGGGAATCGAACCCTCGTCCGGTCAAAGCACCAGAGAGCTTTCTACATGTTTAGTTGCCATATTTGTTTTTTCGAGCTGTGGGGAGGTTGGACAACACACCCAGACCGCAACCTTATCTCTTTGGAGTTCG
>JAYTUR010000726.1:0-4758 GCA_043744475.1 Saprospiraceae bacterium
CAAATAATTTAAGTGTATGGTGTTAGTAATTGAGCGTTTAGAATCAATTTTAGCATTGAAAATCAATCGCTTATGTAATAATCTAAACACCCAAAACAATACACTAAACGCTTAGTTTTCAGAACAAATATATCGGGAATATGAACTATAAACACCTTATTTCAGTCCTACTGATTTTCACAAATTTAAGTTTTTACGGGCATGGTCAAGTAAAAGCCCCTTTGCCTTTTGGACCTGTACCGAATGAAAATCAGATGCGGTGGCAGCAAATGGAATACTACGCTTTTGTGCATTTATCTGTCAATACCTACACCGATATGGCTTGGGGCAAAGGTGATGAAGACCCAAAAACGTTCAATCCGACCGAGTTGGATTGCCGTGAATGGGCTCGTACGTGTAAAGAAGCGGGTATGAAAGGCATTATTTTGACGGCAAAACACCACAGTGGTTTTTGTCTTTGGCCCTCAAAATATACGGACTATTCCGTAAAAAATTGCCCTTGGAAAGACGGTAAAGGGGATATTGTACGTGAAATGTCGGATGCTTGTAAAGAGTTTGGGTTGAAATTTGGCGTTTATTTGTCGCCTTGGGATAGGAACAGAGCCGATTACGGAAAACCCGAATACATCACTTATTTCAGAAATCAATTGCGTGAATTACTAACCAATTACGGAGATGTTTTTGAAGTTTGGTTTGACGGTGCCAATGGTGGTTCTGGTTATTATGGGGGTGCAAACGAAACCCGCATGATTGACAGAACAACCTACTACGATTGGAAAAATACCTACAAACTCGTCCGTAAATTACAACCCAAAATTGTCATTTGGAATGATGGCGGTGACAGAGCCGACCTTCGTTGGGTAGGTACTGAGGGGGGGTATGTTGGTGAAACCAATTGGAGTTTATTGAATGCGACGGGCGATGTTCCCGAAAATATGCTTCGATATGGCTTAGAAAATGGCGATACTTGGGTGCCTGGTGAAGTCAATACGTCTATCAGACCCGAATGGTTTTACCATAAAAAAGAGGATACAAAGGTAAAAACGCTGCCGCAACTCATGGATATTTATTATAATTCTGTTGGTCGAAATGGCACTTTGCTGTTAAATTTTCCGATTATGTCCAATGGTTTAATCCATGAAAAGGATAAAAAGGTCGTGTTGGAATTGGCACAAGCGGTAAAAAAAGCATTCGCCGTAAATCTCGCCAAAGGGTCTAAAACAGAAGCGTCTAATGTGCGTGGAAATGACCCAAAATACAGCTCAAATAAAGCAATTGACCAAAACAACAACACCTATTGGGCAACTGACGAAGGCATCAAAACGGCTTCTTTGACGATGAATTTTACCAAATCGATTTCTTTCAATCGGTTTTTAATTCAAGAATACATCCAATTGGGGCAACGGGTGAAATCGTTTACTGTCGAAGCCCTCGTGAATGGTGCGTGGAAACAAGTGGCAAAAGAAACGACAATTGGCTATAAACGCATCTTGCGTTTTCCGACTGTAAAAGCGACAAAACTGCGCTTAACGATTACAGATGCGAAAAGTTGTCCGCTTATTTCAAATATTGAAATTTACGATGCACCGCAAATATTGGCACCCCCCTCAGTAATTCGGGGAAAATCGGGTGATGTTCTTATTGTACCTGCCGACGCTGAATCGCAGATTTATTACACATTGGATGGCAGCACGCCGACTTTAAAATCCAATAAATATACAAATTCTATTAAAACGGGCGATGGCAAAGTGGTGGTTAAATGCATGAGTTATGATACCAAAACGCAAAAAAGCAGTGCTTTGGCGGAAGAGAAATTTGATATTGCCAGAAAATTATGGAAGGTTTTGGATACCGATGATACCCATTCTAACAATATTCTTGATGGCAACCCCAGCACACAATGGTATCAAGATAAAACCAAGAAAATGCCCATTGATTTGGTCATTGATTTAGGTAAAACGGAAAATATTAGCGGTTTCAAATACTTGCCCGACCAAAATTGGTGGGCTTCGGGCATTATCACGAATTACGGTTTTTATGTTTCATTGGACAATAAAGAGTGGAAACTTATTGATGAAGGGGAATTTTCAAATATTAAAAACAACCCTTTGTGGCAATCAAAAACTTTTACACCGACACAAGCCCGATACATCAAATTGCGCGCTTTGAACAATACACAAAACGATGCTAAGGTTGGATATGCCGAGTTTGAAGTTATGACGCAATGAGCACAACTTAACGCAAGTTTAAAACTTGGGTTAAGTTGTAATTTATTGAAAATCAATATTTTGCATAAAATATTTATAAACCGCACTATTTACTAAGGGGGGTATTTTGTCTTAAAATTTTAAAATTCAATCACTAATGAACAGACCATTTTCGATATTAATCTTAGCTTTTTTATTAACCCAATTCAATCTATCCGCTCAAAATACGGATGCTTTTTACAATGAAGTAAAAACGTATGTCAATCCCGTTTTGCCCGGAGACCATCCCGACCCGACCATGTTGAAGGTGGGCGACGATTTTTATCACTGTGGTTCAAGTTTTCATTTTACGCCTTATTTACCCATTTATCATTCAAAAGATATGGTGCATTGGGAAGTCATTAGTCGAGTCGTGCCACCTTCTGCGGGTAATTGGGTGACAGACCGACCATCGGCAGGTATTTGGCAGGGTGCTATCACTTATTTTTATGGGTCATACTGGATTTATTTTTCATCAAATGGGCAATGGTTTTCAAAAGCCAATACGCCGTTGGGTCCTTGGTCAACGCCTGTAAAGGTAGAAACCAATGCAAAAACGGGACCTCTCGGTTATGATAATGCCATTTTTGTTGATGATGACGGCAAACCCTATATGGTTATTAAAAATGGTCAAAAAACCAACCGTTTGCAAGAACTGGGCAAAGATGGTCAATTGACTTCTTCGGTTATCAATATGGATTGGATAAACGCCAATTTGCAATACAGTTGGGCGGAAGGGCCTGTTATGTGCAAGCGCAATGGCATTTATTACTACTTTCCTGCGGGCGATGTGTCGGGAGGACAGTATGTACTGAGGGGTACGGCATTAACTGGCGATTCCACTAAATGGGAGCGTTTAGGCGAATTTTTTAAACCTATTACAGACCCTAAAACAGGTTTTAAACGACCCAATCATATCTCTTCGCCTTTCCAATTATCGGATGGTACTTGGTGGACAATTGGGCAGAGTTACGAAAAATATGAGGGCGATGATTGGTCAGGTATGGGTCGCCAAACATTGTTGTTCCCTGTTATTTGGGAAGGTGACCGTCCGTGGGGCATGGCACCGACAACTGCACCTATTGTAAAACCGAATTTACCCAAAGGCGGCATTTTATGGCGCAGCGTTAATTCTGATGATTTTGATAAAGATTCACTTTCACTGAGTTGGCATTTTTTAAAGAAAAGATATGCTAATCAATACTCATTATTGGAAAGAAAAGGCTGGATGCGCTTACAGCCCGATAGTTTCAGAACAAGTGTCGTTCAAAAAGAAACCGACCATTATTATGCGGCAGTTACCAAAGTTGATTTTAAAGCGACGGACACAACTAAGGCAGGTATTTATCTCTCAAATGGCAACCAAGCCGTTAATGTTCGTTTGTACAGCGGTTTTGATAAGGGTAAAAAAATCATTTTCAATTTTGAAAAAACAATTCACAGCATACCCAATACTTTTGGTGATATTGTTTGGCTTAAAATAATCAGAAAACAACATGAACTAATGGCTTATGCAAGTGGCGATGGTAAAACGTGGACAAAAGTTGGCGAGCCTATCAGCACGGTGAATCTTGATAAAGCACATCCCAATTGGAATTCATGGGTCGGTACAAGTATTGGCTTATTTGTGGAAGGCAAATCTGCCGATTTTGATTTTTTTACCTGTAAAGATGCTTTTACGGAATTACCCGCCGTGGGTTTTAGTAATTATTATGGCGTTGAAAAAGTAAATGATGTGGTGACTAATACCTCTGAAAAAGGCGGTTGGTTCATGATTTCGGGTATTGAATTAGGTAAAAATGCCGCTAAAAAAATTGAATTACAAGCATCAGCCCTAAAAGGCGGAAATATTGAAATTTGGTTAGATGATTTGAAAACAGGTCAACTCATTGCAACTATAAAAATGGGTTCTACGGGCGATAAAAATCAATGGAAAAATTTCAGTAAAACCATTAAAAACGTCAATGGTAAGCATGATTTATTCATAAAATACCCAACTGGAACGGCTCAAAATATTCATGTAAAAAGTATTATTTTTAAACAATGATGAAAAAAAAGCTCATTTTTATAGTTTACATTTTATTTCAATATGCAGTAACCGCTCAATCCAATCTCAAACTGTGGTATAAACAGCCCGCAGGTGGCAATTGGACAAGTGCCTTGCCCATTGGCAATGGTTTTTTGGCGGCGATGGTGTACGGCAATGTTTTAACCGATACGTTCAAACTCAATGAAGGGACTGTTTGGTCGGGCAGTCCGCACCGCAATGACGCACCCAATGCTTTGGCAAATTTGGCAGAAGTGAGACGGTTGATTTCAGAAGGTAAAAATGCGGAGGCACAGGATTTGGCGCAAAAAAATTGGTTGACAAAGACCAATGGGATGAAATTTCAACCCGTTGGCAATCTCTGTTTGCAGTTTAAAAACCAAGAAAACCCAACGGATTATTATCGGGAATTGAATATTTCAAATGCTACAACCACGACAAGCTATAAAATCAACGGTGTCACTT
>JAYTUR010000727.1:0-1226 GCA_043744475.1 Saprospiraceae bacterium
TTCTTTTTTTTGTACGCTTTTTTTGCGAAGCAAAAAACAGTGCGAAATCTGTTTAGTAACATCAGTAAATTATTCCGATAGGTTTTAAAACCCTATATAAATAGCCATTTGGTAACACAGCATCGTCAACAATTCGTTGACCAACTAAACGGGCTTTTGGAACAATATCTTATGTGTATTTCTGTCGCGGAAGCTATTATTTATTTAAACAATATGGATAAAGTCAAAAATGAAGCAAAACACAAAGAGTTGCGAGATTATTTAGAAAAACACCAAAAAGAAATCATCAACTATGATTTAAGACAAAGTGCTAATAAAACCATTAGTAGCGTAAGAGGTAAAAAAGCAAATGATTTAGTCGTCGCTCATAGACAAAAGAAAAAAGATATGGCTTCGTCAAGAGTCGGTTCATCTGCTTTAGCTATGATCAAAACTAATCGTATTAATCTCAAACACGCTGGTTAAGCAGCAATAGGTTTAGTAAACTAAGAAAAGATTTATTTTTGAAACGCTACATAAAAATACGGGTTCTTTGTTAATTTTAGTGGCCAACATAACCCCTCAGTATATTGACCACTAAAATTGACAAAGAACCTAAAATCCTTAAAACTTCGTCTGTATATAATAAGGCAGCATTTTGCGCCACGTATCCCAATCATGGGGCATATCAGAACCCCACACATCGAGTTCATTTGGAATCCCTTTAGCATCTAAAATATGTGCAAAACGACGACTCGCATGAGGCGTTTCAAAAGACCCTGAACCTGTTGAAATGAGGATTTTTTTAGCCGCTTTGATGCGCGGCAAAAAATACTCGTCGTTCAAATCTGGCATATAGTGCTCTGGAGAGTTGAAATATACATCTTCATCGAAGTACCCGTCAGTATAACTCGTTAAATCATAACACCCACTCATGGCAATCACGCCGCTGATTAAATCGGGACGTTTCAAAAACAAATTCATAGAGTGTAAAGCACCGAAACTGGCACCACAAGTGATAATCGGTGTGTCGTGACTTGTTTTCGTATGAATATAAGGCAACACTTCGTTGAACACGTAATCATTGAATTGTTGATGCCGTATCGCTTTGTGTCGTGGGTTCATTTGTTGATTCATCCAAGACTCCATATTGATAGAGTTGATGCTAAAAACCTTTACTTTCCCTTCGTTTATCGAGGGTTCAATGGCTTTTATGAGCTGAAAACGCTCATATTCGAGGTAATCGG
>JAYTUR010000728.1:0-4736 GCA_043744475.1 Saprospiraceae bacterium
GTTAGGCGAAGCCAAAATGCGGGCGCGTATGGAACAATCTGCCGTGCGTTTGCTCAAAAATATTTTCCGCGTCGGCGTTTTTGAAAACCCTTACCTCGATCCACAAGCCACAAAAGCCATTGTCGGTAAGCCCGAATACATGAAAGCGGGTTATGAAGCGCAATTGAAATCCGTTGTTTTATTAAAAAATCAAAACAATGTCTTGCCGATTACCACTAAAAAAACGGTTTATGTACCAAAACGCTTGGTCCCTGCCAGCCGCAATTTCTTAGGTGTGGAAACACCTGCAACCATGGAATATCCAGTGAGTATGGATTTGGTTAAAAAATATTATAATGTCACTGATAATCCTGATGAAGCGGATTTAGCCTTCGTTTTTATTCAAAATCCGACGGCAACGATTGGTTACGACAAAGACGATTTGAAAAATGGCGGTAATGGCTATATCCCTATCAGCTTGCAATATGGTGAATACAAAGCTACAGAAGCCCGTGAAACGAGTATCGCTGGAGGTGACCCTATGGAAAGTTCTAAAAATAGAGGCTACAAAAACAAAACGACAAAAGCTGCCAATTTTACGGATGCTCAATTGGTTGTTGAAACCAAGGAAAAGATGAAAAACAAACCCGTCATTGTGTCTGTCAATACGACGAATCCAATGGTTTTCAGCGAAATAGAAAAATCTGCTGCTGCCATTTTAGTGAACTTTGGCGTGCAAGATCAAGTGCTTTTGGATATGCTTTCGGGCAAATCAGAACCTTCCGCACTTTTGCCGATGCAGATGCCAAAAGATATGAAAACCGTTGAAAAACAAGCAGAAGACCTGCCTTTTGACGTGGATTGTTACATAGATGCTATAGGCAATCGCTACGATTTTGGTTTTGGTATGAATTGGAAAGGCGTGATTAAAGATAAGCGTGTGATGCAATTTAAAGGCAAATGATTCGATTTCGGATATGGGATTTCGGATTTCGGTACACTTGCCGAAATCCGAAATCTGAAATGCGAACCCCATATCCGAAATCAATACCCCCCTCAGTATTTCCTTCCTTTCAACAAGAAATATTAAAAAGATGAAAATTAAACAAACGCTATTATTCATGCTTATGGCACAGTTTGCCTTCGCACAAAAAGTCATACAACTTTACAACAGCACACCCAAAGGCTCTGAAAATTGGACATGGAGCGAGCAGACCAGTACTAAAAATATGTTCAATACGGAAGTGGTTTATAATGTCTCGCAACCCACTATCACAGCTTATTTACCCGATACGTCATTGGCAAATGGAACGGCAATCATCGTTGCACCAGGCGGCGCGTTCCATACTTTGAGCATCAACAGCGAAGGCGTTGATGTGGCTAAATGGTTGAATACCAAAGGAATAGCGGCTTTTGTCTTGAAATATCGCGTAGCCCAGAGCTTCACCGACGACCCTGTAAAGGAGTTGATGGGTAAAATGGGTGATTTTAAAAAATTAGATGAAGAAAATACACCTATTGTGCCGTTGGCAATGGCTGATGGTCTGACGGCTATGAAATATGTCCGCGACCATGCCAAAGAAATGAATATTGACCCCCATAAAATCGGTTTTATGGGCTTTTCGGCAGGTGGAACACTTACAATGTCAGTCGTTTACAATGCGACAGACGAAACCCGACCCAATTTTGTCGCCCCGATTTATGCCTATGAAAGAGCTATCATCGGTTCAACACCCCCATCAGTAAAAACGCCTATTTTCGTTGCAGTAGCCAGTGATGACCAATTGGGTTTGATGCCCAACAGCATCAATATTTATAAAAAATGGTTTGACGCGAAGCAACCCGCAGAATTGCACATTTACGAAAAAGGCGGTCATGGCTTCGGTATGCGTAAACAAAATATACCGACCGATACTTGGTACGAACGCTTCGGTGATTGGCTCAAATTGCAAGGCTATTTAAAAACCGAAAAACCGAACAATGCAGAACCTGTTTCGGAGTACCAACTCAAAGAATGGGAGCGCATGAAAGTTGATTTTGGTTATTTATCGAAGTACAAAGAAGCCAATAAAAAAGTGGCTGCGTCCAAGCCCAATGAAAACCGCGTTGTGTTGTTGGGTAACTCTATTACTGAGGGGTGGGTCAATAAGGATTCTGTTTTTTTCATTAAAAACAACTATATCGGTCGGGGTATTAGTGGTCAAACGTCTGTGCAGATATTGTTGCGTTTCCGTCAAGATGTTTTGTCCTTAAAACCCAAAGTGGTGGTCATCAATATTGGTGTCAATGATATTGCTGAAAACACAGGTCCTTATGACCCCGATTTTACCTTCGGCAACATCCAATCTATGGCTGAAATTGCCAAAGCGAATGGCGTAAAAGTGATTTTATCCTCTATACTACCTGCTACAAAATTTTGGTGGCGAAGCTCTGTTGGTAATCGTTCAGATATGATTGTGGACTTAAACAAACGCATAAAATCATATGCTGAGCAACAGAAAATCCCTTACATTGACTACCATGCTGCCATGAAAAACGAGGAAAATGGCATGAATGCCGACCTCGCTGCGGATGGTGTTCATCCGACTTTAAAAGGTTACAAAATCATGGAGGATTTGGTAGAGAAAGCATTAGCAGTAGTTCTTAAAAAATAACAAGCATATGAAAATTAGACTTTTTACGCTCGTTTTTATAGCGTATTCGTTGGGCGTATTGGCTCAAAACAAAGCCACTTTTACCATTCAAGCCGATAAACCGACGGCGGAAATTTCGCCCAATATGTGGGGTATTTTTTTTGAAGACATCAATTTGGGGGCTGATGGTGGCATGTATGCCGAATTGGTCAAAAACCGTTCATTCGAGTTTTTTAAACCTATGATGGGTTGGAAAACAATGGGCGGAAAATCCATGTCAGGCATCTCTATTGGCGGCGAAATAACCGTTATTAATCGCCCAGAAAAGGAGGCGACCAATCCGCGTTATTTGCAAGTATCGCTTGATAACAATGCAAAAGGCAGCCTTGGTTTGACCAATGAAGGTTTTAGAGGTATGGGTATCAAAAAAGGGTTGCGCTACGATTTCTCTGTTTTATACCATCAAAAGACGGCTAATGCTAAGATATACTTAGAATTGGTGACGGAAAAAGGTGATATCATCGGTTCGGGTGTGTTCGTGCCGACTCAAACAGGCAATGCTTGGCACAAAGGCGAAACGAGTTTTACGGCGAGTTTTACGGAACCAAAAGCAAAACTCAATATATGGTTTGAAGGCAGTGGTACGTTGGATTTGGATATGATTTCCCTGTTTCCAAGCGATACATGGAAAGGACGGAAAGGCGGTTTACGGGCGGATATGATTCAGATTTTAGCCGATATGAAACCCGGTTTTATACGATTCCCTGGCGGTTGCATCGTAGAAGGCAATGACCTTTCACAACGCTATCAATGGAAAAAAACGGTTGGCAACGTGGAAGATAGAAAATTGATTATTAACCGTTGGAATTTTGAATTTACGCACCGTCCTGCTCCCGATTATTTTCAAACTTTTGGCTTAGGCTTTTTTGAATATTTCCAAATGGCGGAAGACATTGGGGCAGAACCTTTGCCCATTTTGAACTGTGGTATGGCGTGTCAATTCAACTCTGCGGAACTCGCGCCGATGACAGACCTTGACCCATATATTCAAGATGCTTTGGATTTGATAGAATTTGCCAATGGCGACCCCCTCAGTAAATGGGGCAAACTAAGGGCAGAAATGGGGCATCGTGCGCCTTTTAACTTGAAAATGTTGGGTGTTGGTAACGAAAATTGGGGGCCACAATATTTGGAACGCTTAAAAATGTTTCAAGAACGCATCAAAAAACAGTATCCAAATATCAAATTGGTGTGCAGTTCGGGCATTGCATCGGAGGGTGATATGTTTGATTTTCTGAACCCCAATTTGCGAAAAATGAATGTTGAATTTATTGATGAACATTATTACAGTCGTCCTGAATGGTTTTTAGCCAATGCCAAACGCTACGATAATTATGATAGAAAAAGTGTGTCAAAAGTATTTGCTGGCGAATATGCCGGGCAAAGCGACCATACGGTAAGCGTCAAAAATGAAAACAATTGGCGCACTGCCATTGCCGAAGCCGCTTTTTTGACGGGGTTGGAACGCAACGCCGATGTGGTAGGTATGGCATCGTATGCACCGCTTTTTGGACATATTGACGGTTGGCAATGGAAGCCGAATATGATTTGGGTAGATAATTTGCGGACGATGCCGACACCCAATTATCAAGTCCAAAAGCTCTATTCAACCAATAAAGGCAGTCAAGTCGTTCCCATGCTCTATAAAAACAATACCCCTGCAACGGGTCAAGACAGCCTTTATGCGTCTGCGGTTTTAGATAAAAAAACAAATGAGTTGATTATTAAAATCGTAAATGCGTCTAAAAATGCGCAATCTGCGGAAATCAATATCGAAGGACTTAAAAAAATAGAGGCAAAAGCCCGTTTGACGACGTTGCAAAATAACGATTTGGAAGCGATTAACACTTTGGACACCCCCTCAGTAATTGCGCCTACTGAAACAGTCATTGATACTAAAACTAAGGGTATTTCGATGGACTTAAAACCGTATTCTTTTTCGGTGGTACATGTGAAATATCAATAACTAATTTTACGCAATGGCACACGGATTTTACGGATACGACGGATTTACACTGATTTAGTTTTTTGATTTCCATAAACAAAATCTGTGAAAATCCGTCG
>JAYTUR010000729.1:0-1222 GCA_043744475.1 Saprospiraceae bacterium
GTTTACGCCAAAAGAAAAAACCGCCTACCACTATGGCAACACCCAAAACAGCCCACCACATATTCTTATTATTTTCTTCAAAATCAATAGGTTCTGTATTGCCAATCAATATCATGCTTGCCCAAAAGTAGGGGTCGCTGTTGCCTTCGGCATAGTTGATAAATTGCTTTTTGGCTGCTTGTAAAGCCACGTCTTTGGGTGTACCTTTGGCCAATTCGGCATAAAAAAACTTATAGAAATCAGCGTTTTTATCGGTATTGACAAACCATTGCGTGGTGATGAAACTGCGCACGCCTGCATACGCCAAACCCCGCGCCATACTGAGGGGTGCTTCGCCTTTAATTTCTTTTCCAATAGCCGATTGACAAGCACTGAAAACTGCTAAATCCAAAGGCATCGGGTTGGCATAAAGGTCTTTCAGATAAAACAAAGCATTGCGATTAAGGGTATCGCTGTTTTGTGAAAAAGAAATATAATTGAAATCGGGATTGGTGTAGTTGACGATGCAATGTGTGGCAATATGCAGCACGTTACTGTTTCGGCAAGCGTCTTTGAAAGCGTCTTTTGTCGCTTTTTCGTTGAGATATAATTTAGCATTATTGCCGATATTTTGAACTTCTTTGGCATTTTGCAAGCTTGTTAGAAATGGAAAAGAGCTTTTTAATGCCACATTCATATAGCTTTTATCGGCGTTCATTTGTTTTGGAAAGGCTGGGGCGAACGCTGAAATGCCCTTTTGTCCATTGTTTTTATTCAAAAAACGCATTTCCCAAAGCAAATTGGCTGAATATGAATAACTCAAAGCATATTTGAACATAAGCGGCAAACCATCGGCTACGGCTTTGTTATAATCCGTTGCAGGTTGTGTGAGCAGGACATCGAAAGGCAAATTACTGAGGGGGTACTCTGCCACGATAATCAGACGATTGGGGAGTTTTCTCTCTTGTAAAATACTCTCTATCAACAATTTATAGAGTTTATAAGCATTGTCACAAACCCCTTTTTGACGCATGCCGTCGGCTGTTGAAGCTAAATTAACCGAAGCAATCATTGCCGAAAAGTCATTCGGAACTTGAATGGTTTTCAATAAAATCGGCTCGTTTTGCGTCAAGCAAAAAATATTGAGTATTGAGTCGCCTTGCATAAAATACTCCAATAATGCTTGGTCTGGTTCAAGCAATTTGCTCTGGATATTTGCCACTGAAACAAGCGTATCATTCGA
>JAYTUR010000730.1:0-4719 GCA_043744475.1 Saprospiraceae bacterium
GCAAATTGTGGAGTCCCAAAACCGATCATCAATTTTTGTCGCTTCGAGAGGGGATTTGAGCAGAGATACGGCTCGAATCCTCCAACTCGACGCAAATGGCAACAATGCACGTTCGATTCTTGTTAAGCCTTTTGGTCCAAATGGCGCATTGCGTTTCAACCGTGTTGATGAAATATCGGTTCTTTCAAATGGGAAATTGGCGATTTTGGGTGATTATTTCGCTCAAATTGATACTAATGGCACTATTGATTGGGTGCAACCGCGTCGGTTTTACACATTACCCAATACGTTTACACCTACTAAAGACGGTGGTTTTGCGGTCGTTGCGAGTTATGATTCAATAAATGTTCAAAGGACTTTATTTATCAAGATAAATAGCAACGGCGTACAGACTTTTAGCCGTGTATTTGATATTTCTTATACAGCCAATTCGATTTTTCGTTTGCCAAGTAAATTGATTCAAAATGAAGATGGCAGTTTCCTTTTAGTTGAAGATGAAGAATTTGGTGGAGGCAGACAAGCCCTTTTGATGAAAATTAATGGGGATGGTAGTGTCGTCACAAATGAAATTAAAGGACGTGTCTTCGTTGATAAAAACTTTAATAACCAATTGGATGGCAATGAGTTAGGTTATCAAAATATAATAATTGAAGCCGTTAGTCGGGAATATCCGAATAAAATTTTCCGTTCTACACCACTTGATTCAACGGGTAATTACAGTATCACGGTTGATTCGGGTAGTTTTGATTTGCGTTTGCAAGGCTATGCCAATACATGGAGTGTACCTAACGAGGTCGTTAGTTTTTCGACAGATGACCAATACGGTAAAATGCCGCGAAATTTAGCTTTACAACCCATACGGTCTTGCCCGCAACTTGAAGTGAATATCACGACAGGTTTTTTGCGTCGTTGTACACCAACAACTTATCTCGTTAGATATGCGAACAATGGTGCAGGGTTGGCTCAAAATGCTTATGTAACAGTTCAGCTTGATTCATTACTCAATTTTCAAAGTGCGACTTTACCTGTTTTTTCAAGGACAGGACGTTCGTTTCGTTTCAATTTAGGTGATATTCAAACAGGCAAAACAGGCAGTTTTGATATTAAAATAGCCCCTGCCTGCGGCGATTCTTTAAAAGATGGGCAGACTTTATGTGTTGAAGCACATATTTTTCCTGATTCTTCTTGTGTTCCGACGGTCAACTGGTCGGGTGTTAATTTGACATTGACAGGGGCTTGTGAAACTGATTCTGTGGTGTTTCGTG
Organism: Saprospiraceae bacterium; assembly: GCA_043744475.1. Classification (GTDB taxonomy): domain Bacteria; phylum Bacteroidota; class Bacteroidia; order Chitinophagales; family Saprospiraceae; genus JAAFJT01. Next base: position 1,266 of record JAYTUR010000730.1, read on the forward strand.
TAAGTAATGTTGGAACTGCAATAAATACGCCTGGTAAGGTAGGCATTGTCATTAGCGATGAAGTCGTTTTCTCAATTCGTCCTGCCATTGGTACTTTGCCTACAAATACAACAACAACATTCAAATATCCCAAAAACGGCAGTACATATCGTATGAATTTGCCACAAGAGGTGAATCATCCAAGTCTTTCACAATTGACAACGGCGGTTGAAGGTTGTCGGACGAATACGCAAACGAATTACAGTGTCAATAAAGTCAATCAATTTGCAGAAGGCGATGCGGACAAATTTGTTGACAAAGACTGCCAAATACTGAGGGGTGACTTTGTAGCAGGAGAAGTTGAGGCGTTTCCACAAGGTTATCAAAATCAACACTTTATAAATGGGACAGATGGTATTGAATATGAAATTCGTTTCCGAAATTTAGCTTTAGATACCGCTTTTGCCATTCAAGTGCGTGATACATTATCTGACTTTATAAATCCAAATTCTATTGAATTGGGTGCAAGCAGTCATCCGTACAGCTTTTCGATTTTTGGAAAAAATATTATGAAATTTACTTTTTCTGAAATCGGTTTGTTGCCCAATGTCGTAGATAGTATCAAATCTTTTGGTTTTGTAAAATTTCGGGTCAATCTCTATCCAAAATTACCCAAAGGGACAAAAATTTTGAATAGAGCAGGTATCAGCTACAATTTTGGTGGTTTTGCAACAACGAATCAGACTTTTCATACCGTTGGGCAAGATTTTATCATAACTGCAACGATTGATAAAAATAAATTAGTTGATACAAAAGTCAAAGTTTATCCGAATCCGTTTTCTGACCGAGCCACTTTTGATATCCAAAGTGACCCCCTCAGTAAAACAAGTACATTTTCACTCTATGATATGATGGGCAGACAAGTGCGGAGTGAATATTTTGAAGGTAACCAATTTGAGTTTGAACGCAACAATTTGCCAAACGGCATTTATGTTTTCAAAATCGAAAATGATGGTCGCCGCATCGCCACTGGAAAATTGGTGGTGAAAAACTAAATTAAGGAATTATATTTATTAAGAATATAAAGGTTTATTTGCGTAAAAAGGGACAGTCGTAAGACTGCCCCTTTTTTTATACTATTGATTATCAATGTATTAAAAACCTCAATTTATTTTAAAAGTATTTACATCATCAGGTATAGGAAGTACCCCTCTATCCATAGCCGTAGGAACGTTTGACTGCGGAATATCATCATGTGGAATATCATCTAACGGCGGTGGTTCGTTGCGAACAGCGATAGTCGCAGTGGGCGGTGTTGTCATGACAGGTGCTGGTGCAGGACGAGGCGCAATGTCATCATTATTGATATTCAATAAGTTAAGGAAAAAACGTTCAGAAAAACCCGCAATAAATGCCATGAAAATGAGTGACCCCGCATTTTGCATCTGAACACCCGGAATAAGATTCCAAGTCAAGAATATAAAAATAATAATTGCAGCTAATGCACCAATATTGAGTTTTAATTGATTGTTTTTCAAATTTTCTTGAAAATCTGTCAAAACCGTTCTTGTTTTTTGAACAGTCATTAAGCTGCTTAAAAATGCACCGCCCGCACCAAAAATTGCGGCACAAATAATCGCAAACCAAGGACGTAATTCAGGTAAAAACTTATTCAACATCGTGTTATCCCAAACCGTTGAATCCGTTTTGACAACCAAAGGCAGAAAAACCAAAGAAGCAATCAAAACATACCAAGACCAATTGCGGGCTGTATTCAGTCGCTCTATTTGTAAACCTGTTGAAATGATAGCACTTTGTTTCGCTTCGTTTATCGCTTCTTTTGTCTTATCCAATGCGGCGCGTAGTCCGCCGAGCGTTTGTCCCTCTTGACGGGCTGCCCTTTCCAAAAAATCGCCCCAAGGATTGTTTTGCCCTTTCAAGTCGGCTGCCATACCAAAGGCTTGTGCCTTAGCATAGTGTGGCGGATATATCCATACCATGTATTGGTCGGTCAAATCAAGCATCGTTATGACATCATTGACATCACAATCATCATCTTCAAGGGATTCTCTTGACGTTTGCAAGAAGTTGATGATGCGCCTTGCCGTTACCAAATCCATATAAGGCGTATTATAGAAATTGCTAAAAGCCGTCCGAAAATCACCTTCTAATCGCAAATAACGCGCGCGAAGGCTGTTGAGGTAAAAGCCTTGATAGCCTAAATTTTTTGCTTTTTCAGATTTCGTTTGTTTCAGCCATTTAGGTTGTTTCCAAGCCTTTTCATCGAGCCATTTAACCATATCATCGTTATTAGGTACAGCACTTTGTTTTTCAGCACCCTGTTGCAGGACATTGGCTTGCATAATGGGGTCGTCGGGGTCTATGCCAATTGCCCTCATATTTTTGTCATCACCTTCAGATTGATTCGGTTTTTTTCCTATTCCCATTTTGTAGGTATTTTTTAATGAAAAATTGTTTTTCGATTCAGTTTCAAATATAGAAATTATTCTTTTAAGATTGGAAAAAATACATACAAAGATTTTGGGAACTCATAAATGACTCCTCAGTAAAATTCGCTTATTTCATCATTAACGCAGTCGTTTCAGTAGGTTTTGAAAATCAGACTGAATGAGCGTAAACCCCTTTTCGTTGAGCAATTGGCTGCCATACCAGACCCGTTCAAATACAGACGTTGTGTTTCTGAAAGATTCAAAAAAAACATTTTCACGCATTTCACGGACGTAAATACGGTTGGTTTTGTCTTTTTTCCAATCAATATCGCCCTTTATGTGCAGTTCTTTTAGAATGGCGAGATAGTAAAGTCGTATGGCAAGCGTAAAGTTTTTATCCGCAATGGCTTTTGTGATGAGTGGGTCAAGCTCTGCTGTTACTAAGTTCTCTTCAATATGTTCAAGGTCAATTTGTACTGAGGGGTCGGCAATGCGCCGTTTTTTTGTACCAAAAATATTGCCTTCACCGACGAAACGCAATATCAAATAAGCCAGTAGAACGATAGCTCCGACGATGAAAAACCATTTTAAAAACTCAATCAGCACGCCCCACATCGGGTTAAAGCCTTTATTCGCCTTTTGTTCTTGTTTTTTAATTTTATCATTGCTGTAATCAATGCCTGATTTGGCTTGTTCCCAACGGTTTTTATCTATACTTTTTGACTCCAAAGGTTGTGACAGGTATTGCTGTTGTGCGGCAGTATAAGGGCTTGCTCTATTCTTTACAGGTAAAGAGACAACATTCTCAAGCGAATCTGTTTCTTCAAAAAAAAGGGAATCGGGTGCAGTTGGTTGGATGTCTTTTTTTTCAAAAAAACCTTGTGCAATGCCCCTGTCAGTATGAAGTAGTAGAAAAGTACAAATAAGCAGGTAAAAGAGTCGTTTCATATCATTCGCATTATATGTTGGTAAGTACGGCGCAAAAATATATTAATAACTGATGTTACGCAAGCGGCAAAATACTC
>JAYTUR010000731.1:0-4718 GCA_043744475.1 Saprospiraceae bacterium
TTATTTATTTTGCGTTCCTTATCCATTATCAACTATCCGCTATCCGCTATCCATTATTTATGAAAAATTACAAAGCCTTTATATGGAGTAACATTCCCATTTCCTTAGATGCGGCAGCATGGACGGGATTGACTTACAAGGCTTTATATATCACAACGGATTGGATGATAGTGTTTATCACATTCGGTTTTACATGGTTGTTTTATACGAAAGATAGAATCGAAATATCACCTTCGGACTATATTAATAATCCAGAACGGACAATTTGGTATGCAAAGCAAAAGTGGATGAAGCCTTTGATGTGGTTTGTCGCTATTTTATTGTTGATATGTTTGTCTCAACGTTTAGCCATTCTTATTCCTACATTGATTAGTATTGTGCCAAGCCTTTTATACACCAAACCACTGACTGTCAAGGGCTATACATTTACGTTGAAAGCATTGCCATGCATCAAAGCCGTTTTAGTCGCTTTATTATGGGTTATTTTATCCGTTATTTTTCCTGTTGCCACCATTGAAACAGACTTACCAACAGACATCATCATACAACTAAGCCTCATGATAGGTTGTTTTGTGATGTTGCAAATCAATACCAACGATTTAAGAGACATCAAAGGCGATGCCCAAGAGGGCGTAAAATCTTTTGCTGTTTTATGGGGTGATAAAACGGCGCGCATGATAGGCGTTTTGTTGATTGTCTTAGGTGTTTATTTTGGGTGGACTTTGTTTGAACGCATCCCGTTGCTTATTTACAGCGTTTTTCTTCTTGTTAGAACACTTTTTTACAAAAAACGACAAGATATTTATTGGCAAACGCCTATTTCATTGCAAGGTGTGTTGGCTTATTTGATTTTTTGACCCCCCTCAGTAAAACTTTATTGTTCTACTGTTTTCTCTATCTATTTTACAAATTACTTTATCTTTCGCCAAAATATTAAAATATGAATCAAAGATTAGCGCAAATCGCTATGGTGGTAGATGATTACGACAAAGCCATCAAATTTTATACAAAAATATTAGGCTTTCAACTTTTAGAAGATACTGTTTTGAGTGAAACAAAGCGATGGGTTAGAGTTGCCCCGCAGGGTGCGCCGACGTGTGGACTTTTATTAGCCAAAGGGGTAGGCGAAGAACAAATCAGTCGCATTGGCAATCAAACTGGTGGACGGGTTTTCCTTTTTTTATACACCGATGATTTTTGGCGAGATTATCATAATTATATTGAAAACGGTGTTCACTTTGTCAGAGAACCTGTTCAGCAAGAATATGGCATGGTCGCCGTTTTTGAAGACATTTATGGCAATTTATGGGATTTGATAATGGAAAATTGATAGTGGAAAATGGATAATATGAATATGACTAAGACAATAATGTTTTCAATCTTTTTGATGCTTTCAATGAATTTAGGAAAAGCTCAAATTGTACAATCTGTTGTGAGAGAAAGGGCTTTCACTTTTGGATTGGGTGGCACATGGCAATTGCGGAAGGACAACCTATTTAGTCCGTTGCGATACGAAGGTTTTGGCGGCGAAATGCACTTGGGATATGAAGGCATCAGCGATAAATGGTTTAAGCAATTAGATGTTTGGGGCAGTTTCAATAAAGGGAGAACTTACATTCCGAAGGGATATAATTACTCTGCTTATTTATTTAGAGGCGGCGTTTCTTATGCCGCTATGCACCGCATTTTAGCTGATAATCAACGGTTTAAGTGGTATGTTGGTGCTTCTGTTTTCAGCAATGGCAATGGGCAATATTATTTAGCAAGCGTTAATAATGTCCTTAGTTATGATTTTCCAACGGGTATTGCGGCGGCTACGTATTTACAAAAGCCGTTTAGGTTTTGGCGTAAAAACTTTGTGGCTTCAACACAATTAACCATACCACTGGTGGCTTATAATTTAAGACCGACGTACATTGGTTTTTCAAACGAAGACTTTTTAAAAGCACAAACGGGTATTGTTGCGTTGCCAAAACTATTACAATTTGATTGGCGTTGGTCAGTTGAGTTACCCCTCAGTAATCAGAACAAAATTAGGTTGACTTATCGTTGGGAATACCTCGATGACAAACAAAAAGGACGTTTGCAACTCGGCACACAAACCCTTTTGTTTCAAACTTTATTCAATATTCCTTTTCGGTCACTTTCAAAAACACTTAAATCATGAATAAAAAGGTCATTTTTAAGAAGATAATACCCCCCTCAGTATTTTTGCTCTTTTTACTCTTTTCAACAACATCATGTGAAAGGTTATTTGTTGAACCTAACCCAACGAATACACCTACGAGCAATTTTAATTATTTATGGCAAACGATAAATGACAAATATACCTATTTAGATTTTAAAAAAATCAATTGGGATTCTGTTAAAAACGTTTGGAAACCGCGCGTCAGCGACACGATGAACGATGCGATTTTGTTTCGAGTTTTGGACTCCATGTTGTATAATTTAAAAGATGGACACGTTAATCTTTATGCGTCTTTTAATTTATCGCGCAATTGGGAATGGTATCTTAACTATCCTGATAACTATGACCCTTATTTGATTGAAAGAAATTATTTAAGAGGTTTCCAACGCTACACAGGCGCATTGATTAATGCTTTTATGGACTCAAACCGCATTGGTTATGTGCGTTACAATAGTTTTTCAAGCAATATTTCCGATTTTGATATAGATGTTGTCATCAGTCGGTTCAAAGATACCAAAGGCATTATCTTAGATGTACGCAGTAATGGCGGCGGCGCGATTGATAATATTGATAAACTCGTCTCTCGTTTTACTAAAACTAAAACCTTGGTGTGGCGTGAATCTGAAAAAAGCGGCACAGGAAGAACAGATTTCAGTACCATTAAAGAAAAATACATTGATGCTGGAGGTTTAGCGCAATATACGAAGCCCGTCATAGTTTTGACCAATCGGCGGTGTTATTCAGCTACAACTTTTTTTGTAGCAGCCATGTTGCGTTTACCCAATGTCAAAGTGATAGGTGATTGGACGGGCGGTGGCGGCGGCGCACCGTCTTCGACACAGTTGCCAAAAGGTTGGATATTGCGTTATTCTGCCACACGCACACAGATGCCTGATGGTTTTGATATTGAAAATGGCACGCCACCGACTATAAAACAGGATATGTTGAAAGCAGACAGCGATAAAGGTTTTGATAGTATTTTAGAAAGAGCATTGAAAGAATTAAAGTAAGTATAAATGATGAAATAAGCGACTCTATACTGAGGGGGTACTAATTTCATACTTCATCATTAAAATCATGGATAAACGGACATTTTTAAAGACCGTAACGGGTGCTGCTGTGGCTTTTACTTTTGTAGATGATGCCATTGCACGTGTTACTCATTTATCTCCTAACGAATTAGCGCAGGATGAAACATTTTGGGCGACTATTCGCAAAGGTTTTCGCTTGAAACCCGATTACATCAATTTGGAAAATGGTTACTATTTGATGCAATCGCAAGAGGTTTTAGAAGGTTTTATTAAGAATGTGAGAGACATCAACTATGAAGCCTCGTATTATATGCGTACCCGTCAGTTTGATGAAAAAGCAACTGTGGGTCGTCAATTAGCTACCTTGTTGGGTTGTAACGATGATGAATTGATTATTACGCGCAATACCACAGAGTCACTTGATATGGTCATTGCAGGAAAAGAATGGCAAGCAGGCGATGAGGCAATCATGGCGGCACAAGACTATGGTGCAATGCTCGATATGTTTAAGTTGCAAGCCAAACGTTATGGCATGGTGAATAAAGTGTTGTCGTTGCCCAATGACCCAAAAACCGATGATGAAATTGTGACGATGTACGAAAATGCAATAACAGATAAAACCAAATTATTGCTTGTCAGCCACATCGTTAATATCACAGGACAGATTTTACCGATAAAGAAAATATGCGAGATGGCGCACCGAAAAGGTGTAGAAGTTATGGTGGACGGCGCACATGCTTTTGCGCATATAAACTTCAAAATCAATGATTTAGGTTGCGATTATTACGGCAGTAGTTTGCATAAATGGCTGGGTTGTCCGTTGGGTGCAGGTCTTTTATATGTCAAAAAAGATAAAGTTGAAAAACTATGGCAACTGTTTGGCGACATGGGTTACAAAGACGACGATATTCGCAAACTCAACCACACAGGTACACATCCCGTTCACACCGATTTGAGTATTAAAAACGCGATTGCTTTCCACAATAAAATAGGTATTCAACGCAAGGAAGCCCGTTTGCGTTTTATCCAAAACTATTGGACAGATAAAGTCCGCAACGTACCGCACATCGTTTTGAATACGCCGACAGATAAAACACGGTCTTGTGCGATTGCGAATGTGGGTATTGATACTTTGAAACCCTCTGAACTTTCTAAATTGCTTTTTGAAAAATATAAAATTTGGACGGTGGCAATTGATTACGCCAATGTCAAAGGGGTGCGGGTTACGCCTCATATTTATACTTCGACAAAGGAGTTAGATGTTTTTGTCAAGGCTTTGACAGAAATTGCGGTAAAGTAATTTTGAAAAATGATAGCTAAAACACCTAAACCGCCTTATTATGCGGTCATATTTACCAATCTCCGTACTGAGGGGGACAACGGCTACGCTGAAACTGCCGATAGAATGGTTGAATTAGCGGAGACAATGCCTGGATTTTTAGGCGTAGAATCGGCACGGAATGAAGTCGGTATTACGGTCTCTTATTGGGCAGATTTAG
>JAYTUR010000732.1:0-1220 GCA_043744475.1 Saprospiraceae bacterium
GCCTTGGTTTTCAGACGAAACAGCGGTGAACGGTTACCATTATTTTTTAGACCGTGGTAACACAAACACTTATTGGCCAACTCAAAGCACGGGAGTTTCCGCCGACTTCTTTCAGTACGCCCGTGCCGATGTGACACAAGTCAGCAGATTGGCAGCTATAGATCTATTGGATTTTATTCAAAGGCCATAGAAGCTTGTTCCACCCAGAGGCCTAAAATATGAGCGTAGCAATTTGCATTGCGGCAGCAATACAGCATTTTTTACTATTGCCGAAATATATTGAAGCGCATATTGACGTTAATACAATAGCAATTGGCAAATTGAGTATTGAAGGTTATTTCCAGCGCATGCCGCTTTTTCCCTTATTTGTTGATGATCCTATTTCGAAATCAGATAGTACTATTAGGCTTGTGCATTTCAAGCATCGTATGGGCATTCATGCTGCACCATTATTTTCAATTACTACTGAAGATCATATTGTTGAAAAGCGAAGTGATATGTATATTATAGGAAGGGTAGCGTTTTCAAGACCGAATGGATTTTTTTTCTTACCCGACGTAAATGTATATATATTGACGCTACAAGAACTCCTTAAAAGTGACTATAAAAATTGTCTCATTTACAACAGCAATATCGGAAGAATCAAATACTTTGGAAGAGATAAACGCAATTTTTTGCGAGACAATGCGCAAGATATTAATCGTACTCCAGTATCTGTCGAAATCGACATAAGCGATTCAAAGCTTTTTCGAGTCGTTTTTTCGCAAAAAAGTTTTTTGAACTCATTTCGATTCTTTAACGGTACATTGCAGTTTGGCCATGCGTTAGTGAATGGTAACTTTATCGAAAGAATAGATATACTTTTTGTAAGTTATATTTTATTTGTGTTGAACTTTTTAACCGCGGACAGCTCGGAGTCACTACAAGCTTCATTTCGATTTATGAAGTATTTTTTCCATGTTAGAGAAGTCGCATATGAATATCGTGGAGGAACTTTGATTAAAGGGATTTATGACAACAGAGGTTGTTTCGCACCTTTATCGGCAACGAAATCACAAAGTATTGTTGACTGCGCTGATTTACGCAAATATGATATATATAATATGCATTGTTCTATTTCTCAAAGGTAGCATTGCATCTCTGTTAGCAGCCCTTTGAAAAACCCTCGAACCTCTTGCCTTGTGGCGCGTAAAAACGATAGCTTGTAGGGTGGGCAGGAG
>JAYTUR010000733.1:0-4712 GCA_043744475.1 Saprospiraceae bacterium
CTTGTGTTTTTTGACCAAAACCATGCAATTCAATCAAACGATTTTCATTGCAAGCATACAACAATTCCCCTACAGATTCAATCTCTAACTCCTTCCAAACGGCATGAATTTTTTTAGGTCCAAAACCCTTGATATGCAGCATATCCACGACACCCGCAGGCGTTTTGTCGGCATATTGACGAAAGGCTTGTATTTCACCCGTTTTCAACAATTCAACGATTTTTTCAGCCGTACTTTTTCCAATGCCTTTGACGGCATCCATATCCGCTTTCGACATTGTTTCAAGCGGTGTATCGAGTTTACGTAATGTTATATAAGCATTTTGGTAGGATTTTATCTTAAACGGGTTCTCATTGTGCAACTCCATGATGGCTGCAAGGTCAGCAAAAGCGCGAGCGATTTCTTTATTTGTCATTTTTTGAAAGGATATTTTTTGATTGAAATTGGGCGAAAGTTACGCGTTTGGGTTAAAAAATAAGCATAAAAGGAGGCTCTATACTGAGGGAGTCTAAAAAACAATCTTTTGAAATTAAAATCTTATAAAAAATACTACTTTTGGCTGTTTAAAACATAAAAATCAAATCAATTAAGATGAAATTCTTCAACACCTTTATTCTCGCTTTTACGCTTTTCACATCTGTAAATGCTCAATTGTCTATCGAGCAAATCATGGCAGACCCAAAGGAATCTGTTGGCGCATTGCCCTCAAACCCTTTTTGGTCAGAAGATGGCAAAACGCTCTATTTCAGTTGGAATCCAGAACTTAACAAAGCAGATTCGTTATATTCTATCACTTTGACTGATAACAAACCTGTCAAAGTGTCTCCTGAAATACGTCGTGCATTGCCTTCGCAATTCGGCACTTACAATCGAGCGCAAACGAAAAAAGTATATGTTAAAAACGGTGATGTTTTTCTTTTCGATTGTATAACAATGACATCACGCTGCTTGATGCGTACGCTTGAAATAGAGAACAATCCGAAGTTCAACCAAAAAGAAGATAAAGTTCTCTTTACCAAAAACAATAATCTGTTCAGCATCGAAATAGCAACAGGTGAATTGACTCAATTGACCAATTTTCAAGCAGGAAATGCCAAACCCGAACCCAAATTGACTGAACAAGAAAAATGGTTGAAACAAGACCAATTGTCTTTATTTGACATTTTAAAAGAACGTGCCGATAAGAAAAAAGAAGCTGAAATAAATACCAAAGCCGATGCGCCCAAAAGACCCAAAGAAATTTTTATTGATACAAAAATCATTGATAATCAATCGTTAAGCCCCGATGAAAACTATGTCGTTTATCGTTTAACGCAATTAAACGCCAACGAAAAACGAACGATTGTGCCGAATTATGTCACTGAAACAGGCTTTACAGAAGACATCACAGGTCGTTCAAAAGTAGGTGTTCCAAGAGGTACTTATGAGCTTTGGGTTTACGATATTAAAAAAGATACCATGCTTCAAGTGTCCACAAAAAACATAGAAGGCATATATGATAAACCCGATTACATTAAAGATTATCCGATAAAACCCGATACTGCCAAACAAAAAAAGCCAGAGCCGAGAAAGGTCTTTTTTAGCGAACCAATATGGTCACCTGACGGTCAATACACCGTTGTCGTTCTAAGAAGTTTAGACAACAAAGACCGTTGGATAATGAAATTAAATGTTGAAAATCAATTACTTACGCTCATTGACAGGCAACGTGACGAGGCATGGATTGGAGGCCCCATCAATGAAATTGGCTTTTTAGGCGACAACAAAACGCTTTATTATCAATCCGAGGCTGATGGTTTCGCACATCTTTATACGGCTGATTTATCAAATGGTAAAAAAATGCAACTGACAAAAGGGAAGTTTGAAGTACAAAGTGTCCAGTTGTCAAAAGACAAACAGTCCTTTTATTTGACGACAAATGAGGTACATTTTGGCGAACAACAATATTATAAAATGTCCGTCAATGGCGGTGAACGTGTGCGTTTAACACCTAAAACAGGCGCAAATCAAGTTGTTTTATCGCCTGATGAAAGCCGTTTGGCTTATTTGTATTCTTCAGCTACTCAGCCGTGGGAATTGTTTATTCAAGACAATAAGCCAATGGCGACGCCGACTCAAATTACCTACTCCCTCAGTAAAAACTTCAAATCTTATGCTTGGCGAGAGCCAAAATTAATGACTTTTAAAGCCCGTGATGGCGTTGATGTGTATGCTCGTTTGTATGAAGGTAAAGGCGGAAAAGGCAAAAAACCTGCCGTCATTTTCGTTCATGGTGCAGGTTATTTGCAAAACGCACATCGTTGGTGGAGCAGTTATTTTAGAGAATATATGTTTCATAACTTATTGGTTGACAATGGCTATACCGTCTTAGATATGGATTATCGAGGTTCGGCAGGTTATGGACGTGATTGTCGCACAGGCATTTACCGCTTCATGGGCGGTAAAGATTTGACGGACAATGTGGACGGCGCAAAATGGCTCGTTGACAATCAAGGTGTTGACAAAGACCGCATCGGCATTTACGGCGGTTCGTATGGTGGTTTTATGACATTAATGGCTTTGTTTACTACGCCCGATGTATTCAAAGCGGGTGCAGCCTTGCGGCCTGTAACCGATTGGGCAGCCTATAATCATGGCTACACGTCTAATATTCTCAATGAACCGTGGACGGATTCGATTGCCTATCACAAAAGTTCACCTATTTATCATGCAGAAGGCTTGAAAAACCATCTTTTGATTTGTCATGGTATGGTAGATGTTAACGTCCATTTTCAAGATGCCGTTCGGTTGACACAGCGATTGATTGAACTCAAAAAAGAGAATTGGGAACTCGCACCCTACCCTATGGAAGACCATGGTTTTGTAGAGCCGACTTCATGGATGGACGAATATAAGCGTATTTTCAAATTATTTGAAGATAATTTGAAAAAATGACCCCCTCAGTAAAAGTGCCAAATTCCAGCTTTTTTTCAATTAAAAAATGTATTTTGTAGAAAAAAATAAGAATAATGACAGCAAATCTTTTGGCTTATGAAGAAGTCGCTAACTTCATTGCAGAACTCGACCACAAAAATTGTTGACCTTAAAACCGTCTTCAACCGTTCAAGAGCGAGTAGAAACATTGATTTTTAAAAAAAAAGAGACTGGACTTTCACCTGATGAGCAATACGAATTGGATAGATATTTAGCACTTGAACAACTGATTTCACCTGCTGAAATTCATGCTCGCAAACGCTTAAATGCTGCATGAGTCGCCTTAAATAAATTAAGGAAAAATAATACAAAATGATATAAGACTAAAGTAGAGGACAAATCTAATGAGATTACAGCTCAACCCGTCTTGATAAATAGACTTGATATTAAAAATAGTACTGTTAGTATTGATGCCATTGGTTGCCAAAAAGATATCGCAAAAACGATTCGGGCAAAAGAAGCCCAGTATTTTTTAAGCGTCAAAAAAAATCAAGGTGAACTTTTTGAGCAAATTAGCGAATCTTTTAAGCACCATAAAGTTATACAAGGTGTCGAAGAATGGGAATATGATGCGTTTGCCCTAACATTAAATTGATAAAATTATTAATTCCGTTCCATATTTTGTAGCATAAGTGCTTTCAAAAGCTGCTTTAAAAAAGCATCCGTGTTGATCGATACAGCTATTTCCGCATTCGGCGTTTTCGTTTTATCCATTCTCGTAAAACCTTTATCATCAACCGATACGAAAACCTTTTCGGTTGTAAACAACTCTGGGTACAAAACAAAACCAATTGCCACAGCATCAAAAAGTGTCGGCGTGCGCTCATAACCCCAAAGCGCGGTCAAACCTGTCAGAATATTGGTTAAAGACGATTGACGGTTGAGCATCATTTCGCGGTGGTTTTTATCCCATTTTACGAAAGTCGTGACATCTAATCCCACATAAGTCAGATTCGCATCAGTATTAACAAATTTTTTACTTGCTTCAATATCTGCTTTAACATTCCATTCGGGGTTAATTGTTGGTGCGCCATTGTAGCCTATATAAAATGAGCCGTACATCGCTACAACACGTTTTGCCAAACTCAATGCTTTTGGGTCTTTTTTAACAATATCACTCATATTTGTCACGGGTCCAACGGAAAAAATGATGATTTCATTCGGAAATTTGTGCAATTGTTCGATGATAAAATCGGCGGCAGGTTGGGCAATCGGCTTTACTTTATTAAAACCTTTTGACCAATAAAACTGCTCTGCATACCAATTGGCGCGCTCATCTGTGTTTGACGTATTTCTGCCCATGGCAACTGGAATTTTTTCATTACCCGTTTCATATAACATTTTACAAGCCATTTCTGCGCGGTCATTTGTCCGTCCATAACACGTTGTGATGCCCAAAATGTCAAACTTGTCTGTGCTCGATAACAGTAAAGCTAAAGCGTAAGCATCATCGATATCATCACCCAAATCACAATCTAAAATCACTTTTTGTTTTTGTGCTTGAACTTGAAAAATGAGACAGGCACAAGCGAGAACAGTCAATAAAGTTTTTTTCATATTATTTTTCGTTAAAATTTGTAAAAAATTGATTTTAAAAATATAGATTCATCAAAAAAAAAGCTAAAATAACTAAAAATATCTTGGATGCCTCACACAGAGGTACTGAGGGGGGCTGTTACAATCATTCAAAAAAAGCAACTATTTAGGCTAACACGAATTTCACGAATTACACGAATTAA
>JAYTUR010000734.1:0-4707 GCA_043744475.1 Saprospiraceae bacterium
TGCCGTTTTTGAACGGGCTTTGACAGACCATGAAGTAGAAATTTTAGTGCCTAAAAATCGAACTTTTTTAGCCAAATTAGGTAATCTTTTCCCTTCAATCGGCTTCAAATTGTCGGGCTTTTTTGAAAAAAAGGAAAAAGATGATAGAAAACGCTAAAAATACTGAGGGGGTATCGAATGCAATAAATGATAAATCTTTCAACTCTTTTATCAAAACCTTTGTTATTTGATTATCTAAAACCCTAACTTTGCAGCGAATTTTTCGCTATGCGAAATAAATTTCACCAATTCATTCATAAACCATTGATTATCAGATGACTCTTGAAATGGAATTGCCCACAGTGGCAGAAAAAAAGACAATTATGAAAACCCACAATTTCAGCGCGGGTCCCGCAATCCTTCCCCGTTCAGTAATCGAACAAGCCGCCGCAGGCGTTCTAAACTTCAACGACACAGGGCTTTCTGTCCTCGAAATGAGCCACCGCTCAAAGGACATTGTTGCTGTCGAAAACGAAGCAACGGCATTGGTCAAAGAACTCATTGGCTTGACCGATGATTACGAAGTGGTTTGGATGTCAGGCGGTGCTTCAACTCAATTTGTCTTAGCAGCTATGAATTTGCTCGACACCGACAAAATGGCAGCTTATGTTGACACGGGTACATGGGCAGCAAAATCTATTGAAGCGGCGCGTGACTTTGGCAATGTCAACGTCATAGCTTCTTCAAAATCAACGACTTATGACCATATTCCGAAAGGTTGGGTTGTTCCTGAAGATGCTGAATATTTGCATATCACGTCGAATAATACAATTTACGGTACGCAATATCAATCAACACCGATTACAGACAAACCCATCGTTTGTGATATGTCTTCTGACTTTTTAAGCCGTCCAATTGACTTCGCTAAATACGGTTTGATTTACGCGGGTGCGCAAAAAAACATGGGTCCGGCGGGAACGACATGTGTGATTGTTCGAAAAGATATGTTGGGTAAAGTAGCACGTAAAATCCCTGCTATGTTCGATTATCGCACATTTATCAAGGAAAAATCTATGTATAATACGCCACCAGTGTTCCCTATTTATGTCTCAATGTTAACGATGCGTTGGATTAAAGAAATGGGTGGTTTGACGGCTATGGCTACACATAATGAGAACAAATCAGCGATTTTATACAATGAAATTGATGCAAACCCACTTTTCAAAGGCAATGTCGCTGTTGAAGACCGTTCGCACATGAACGTTTGTTTCGTCATGCACGAACGCGCTCTTGAAGCAGATTTTGGCAAATTGGCAAAAGAAAATGGTATGCAAGGCATAGAAGGACATCGCTCAGTCGGCGGTTTCCGTGCTTCGATTTACAATGCGATGCCAGCAGAAAGTATCCAATTATTGGCTGACTTAATGGCTGATTTTGCACAAAAAAAGGGATAATTGTTTATTAAAAATTGTAATAACTTAGTTGAACACTGATTAGACTGATTGGATAGATTTACATTGATTTTTTATAATTCTGTAATTTTTCAAATCTGTAATTTTTCAAAAAAAAATCAGTGTAAATCTATCCAATCAGTCTAATCAGTGTTCAAAACTAAGTCTTTATTATATCGTCTATCTAACATGAAAAAAGGTTCGAAAACGTACTCCGTGCTGGCGCATAAATGCCCTCGATGCCACACAGGAGACTTGTACTACACCCCAACGTTTTCGTTTCGTCGCCCCTTCGACATGCCTGACAACTGCCCACATTGCAATCAACGGTATAGCCTTGAATCCGGATTTTACTACGGAGCTATGTTCGTTTCCTACATTTTGACGGCTTTTTTGATGTTTTCGATGTTTGGCATCTGCAAATTTCTATTGGACTTAGACATCTTACCATCGTTCATTTTGGTAACGACAATCGTTTTCAGCTTGTATGTTTGGATTTTCCGCACGTCACGCGCTATTTGGATTAACTTTTTTGTCAAATTTGACGAGAAGTATGTTTAAAAAACGGCTAAAAGTCATCTCTAAAATACATCAAAATAGCCCCGAAAAGGGTAATCAAAGCCATTAAAATGACAGCAATATTGAGGCTTTTGCGGATATGACCGACAAAAGCGTCTATGTCTGCCCGATGTTTTGGGTATTTGGGATAAATCTCTGCCGCCATTTTTTCTCTATTGAAAATATGAGCCGCGCCAAACTCTACGCGCGCATCCACCAATTTTCGATAATATTTGAACGCTTTGACACGTATATATATGTTCAAAAACAACATGGCTGCAAAGAGACCCCACACGAGTGAGATAAGTAGAATGTACATATGTTAAAATTTTTTACAATATTATAAATTTCAATTTTCAAGATATAATACCCCCCTCAGTATTTTTGATGCTTTGAGGCTATTGATTCTGAAAAACGAAAGGGTGAAATTAATACAATATCCGTTTTAAGCATAAAAAAAAAACGGGCATCAAAAGACACCCGTTAATCCAAGGATATGTTCAATTTACACAAAATTGCTTAGTTAGAGTTCCAAAAAACGTTATTTTTTAAGATTTGTAACCATTTATCACACTTTGAAAATCCGCACTTTCAGCTAAATCAGGTCGCCAATTCAACAAAGTGGTATGTTTGTCAAAGTCTTCAACTAATGCTTCGCTCAAACGATATAAGGCTTCGCCACGACGACCCAAAGAGATTAAACAGGCAATTTGACAATATTCAATTTCAGCACCGAAAACGTAGTTTTGAGCATCTTGAAGCACCGACAACGCCTTTTTCTCTTGTCCAACGCTGAACAAAAAACCGGCATAACGCAACCAATACTGAAGGTCTTCGGGCGCAGTAAAAGCGGCTTTACGAAAACTCGACAAGGCTTTTCCGAATTGCTCAGTTTGCCAATAGACCTCCGCAATCGCTGCATGATATTCTTCTTTTCTACCATCAATAGCGAGTGCCCTCAAATAAACATCTATTGCTTTTTGGCGTTTGCCCAAAGCTCTAAAACATTCACCGAGACGAAAATAGGACTGTGCATCGTCAGGGTCTAATTCCAATGAACGTTGATAAAATTGTAGCGCAGTATGCAAATTTCCTGTTTTTTCAGAGCAAAAGCCCAGTTTTTGAAGCAAAAGGGCATCTTCATTAGTATTAAAAATAGCACTTTCATAAACATACTGTGCTCGAGCATAGTCGCCAAGTTGTATGTGCAATTCACCCGCTTCCATATAAGCTGCGCGACATTTTTCGTCAATAGCAAAGGCAAATTCAAAAGCATCAATGGCTTCTTCAAACCTTTCCAATGCCTCTAATGCAAAGCCCATATTGAGCCAAGCGCGCCAATTATAAGCATAGCGGTCAAGTAAGCGATTGTGAAAAGCCACACTTTCTTCAAAACGTTGTGAATATTCGGTTGCCCAAATCATTTTTTCATACGCCTCGTTATTAGAGCAGTTCAACCTAAGGCACTGACGAAGCGCATCGAACATTTTATCGTATTTGCACAAGTCTTCATATAATTCTGCCTCAACCAAGTAAATTTCAGAGCCATCCTCAATGGAAGCACCGTCTTTCAACTCCGCCAATACATCCAACGCTTCTAAGTGATTACCATTCAAAGAAAGCAGTTCAGCGTGCAAAAGACCAACATTGATGTTCTTAGGTGCAAAGATTTCAGCCTGTTCAATTGTGACAAGACTTTCACCTATCTTATGCTGATTAAGTAACAAATGAGCCTTTCGCAGAAACAAGTCCACACTGAAAGGATGTTGGGCAATGGCATCTTCAACAAGGCGTAAAGCAATACGGTATTTGCCTTCTGCATCACAGAAGTCAATCATTTGTAAAAAAACCGTTTCCTCTGTAAAGGATACCGTTCCTTTTTGTGACATTGCCTCATACCGAGATAAGACTTGTCTGACGTGCAATTTTTGATTCGAATTTAGGTGTTCCATGCGTGAAAAGATGTTTTAGTTTCTATAAAGATAGTTCAAAATAGGGATTGAGGTACAAGTGTTTTATTCGTTTTTTTTAGCAAAAAGTTGTGTTTCATTAAATATAAATTACATTTTTTAGTACAAAAAATTAAAAAACAACGATTTGAACATCTATTCTTTCTTAAATTAATAAAAAATAATTTCAATATTTTCACTTTTAGCTTTGAATAAATTTTTTCTCTCTGAAATTTGCTCGACAATATTTTTTCCTGAAAATTCATCCACTTGTGACATCGTTTCCTTTGAAACATGCACATTTGTCTTTCTTTGAACGGTAATACTCGTTTTAAGGGTTTTCTTATAAAAACAAAAAATCCTTAAATATCAGTTACTTCCTGTTTCTCGCTACGCTCGAAAAGCGTACAAGGGCGTTTTTTTAGAGCGAAGTTCATTTTCAACGCACGTCTTTTTTGCGAAGCAAAAAACAGTGAGTAGTTATATTCTATTTTTATAAGAAAGCCCTTTACTCGTTTTATAGGTAGTGAAATTTTGAAGAAAAAAATGCTTTATTACTCAATACAAGTTGCGAACTTGCACCCAATATCATACGCAACGCCCTAAGTCGTTTCGTCTATCGTATTGACAGGACGTTTGACTTCTGCTATCTTAATAAACAGAGCTTTGATTATCAGCGATTTAGAAATAAAATTGACTTCGATTATGAAACAGTTGTTTAGTCCTATCTTTTTACTCATCATGTTCCCTGTTGTGCTTGCCGCACAAGC
>JAYTUR010000735.1:0-4706 GCA_043744475.1 Saprospiraceae bacterium
GGTCAGTTTTTCTTACGATGGTCAATTATATGACAAAAAATATGTGTTTGTCGTCGGTGCTATTGAAAGAGCACATTTTACGTTGATACCATTTTTAGATAGAAAGGGCGTAATGATTCGTTAAGCACCCCCTCAGTAAAAATCGAATGTCAACCTTCACAAACAATTGGTTTTTAAATAATTACAACTTTCCAAAAGTTTAAAACTTTTGGAAAGTTCATCTCGAACAACACTCAAACCTTTATGCTAAACGGAAAAAAAATTAGCGAATCTAAAACCATTATGACCGAAATGGTCATGCCCAACGACACCAACCCCATGGGCAATTTGATGGGCGGCAATTTGATGAAATGGATGGATATTGTAGCGGCAATATGTGCGGGCAAGCATTGTCAAGCACAAGTTGTCACCGTTTCAGTTGACCATGTTTCCTTTCAAAAACCGATTTCACAAGGCGATATTGTGACCTTAGAAGCCGTCGTCACAAGAGCGTTTAATACGTCAGTCGAAATCTTCGTCGAGGTTTTTGCTTCCGATATGAAAGGCGGCAATCCTCGTCGTTGCAATCACGCCTATCTAACCTTTGTTGGATTAGACGATGCCACTAATAAGCCACAAGAAGTGCCTCCTGTTATTCCATTGTCTCGCGAAGAAACAGACCAATATGACGCAGCGGCACGGCGACGTGAATTGCGCTTGATATTAAGTGGTAAACTAAAAGCAAAAGATGCGACGGAGTTGAGGGCACTTTTGGAGATAAATAATTGATAGTCAATACTTATCAATTAGAAAAAATCACCCGAAACAAACGTTTGAACATGGAAAAGAACATCTATTTAGGCTTGATACTATTGAGTATATTTTTCTTGATAACTTCGTTTTTTTCATACAAACAAGTCAATGAATCTGATTTGAGTACGCAACAAGTTGTCCTTGTAAAAAGTAAATGGCAACAATCAAAAGATTATAAAAAAGGCGATACCTATTGGCTCGAACTTCAATTTCAAAACATTGAACAATCATTTAAAGTGACAAATGAAGATTACGAACGACTCAAAAAAGCTGATTTTAAGGCAGAAATATATGAATCGGATACCTTAACTATCAAATATCAGGGCAGTTTGATTTATTATTTTGCAAAAGATGGAAAGGAATATACAGCTCTCAATGATGCCAATTTAGATAGAAAAAATACTTTTAATAGGGTCATTCTTATTTCATTGTCCTGCTTATTCATTTTCTTTTTATTGCTAAAAATTAGAATTTAAAGCCTCTTCAATAATTACAAACTTTTGATTATCAACTATTTAATAACTTGTTTTATCAAATAAACATTCACCAAAAACTCATGCCCTTTTAACTCAACTTCTCGCTGCGAACGCTTCACATCATACCCCCCAGTATGTAGGTTAGAAAAAAAGGCAGTTGACACAGGACGGTTCGGTTCTGTTATCAAAATCGTTCCGTTTGGCTTCAATAAAGTTTTAAAGGCATTCAAAAGTGGCTCAAATGCCCGTTTTTCGTAAGCCACATCAGAAGCCAATAAAAGGTCAGCTTTTACTGAGGGGTCGGTATTTCGCCAATCCAATTGTTGAAAACGGGCTTTTTTATGTGGTAAATTTTGTTCCCAATTCAGTTTTGCAAAATCCAATGCGTCGGCATCATAATCGGTCAAACAGACATCCGCGCCCAATTTTCCTGCAATGATTGAAGGCAAACCTAAGCCACAGCCAATTTCTGTTACTTGCGTCATTGCGAGGGACGAAGCAACCTTTCGGGTGATAAGATATTGATTTTCAACCAAATACCAACTCATAGCCACTGCCGAAGCCCACAATTCAGCCCAATAAGGTATGCGTTCATCCAACACATCGGGATGGTTGTCGCCTTTTTGAATGAGGTTGTCAAACAGCTCATCAAGGTTTTCAATGATGGTTAATTTGACGTTTATCTCCTTAAAATCTAAGGTAATATCCTTTGTTTTGAATGTCATACTTGCGGCTGTGTACGTGGTATTTTTACAGGCAATAATAATAGGATTCCTATAACAAACAAAATACACATCGCCAAAACACTGTATCGAATGCCGATGATTTGGTTAATAGACCCAAAAATAAACGTGCCCATGATGACTGCAATTTTGTCTGTAAAATCATAAAAACTATAAAAAGACGTGGTTTCCGTTGTACCAACAGGCATCAATTTGGCATAAGTCGCTCGTGCAAGGCTTTGAATACCGCCTTGAACGAAACCGAGTAATGCACCCAAAGCATAAAAAGCAGAGATATTTTGAACGAAAAACGCTAAAAAAGTAATGAAAATCCAAATACACAACATGATGACGAGGGCGAATTTATTACCGCGTTTTTCTGAAACTTTTGAAAAAAGATAAGCTCCACCTGTGGCAACAATTTGAATGATGAGAACGAGTTTTATCAGTTCAGGAACGTCCATTTTCAATTCAACGGATGCAAAAATGGAAGCGAGAAAAATCATGGTTTGAACACCCGCATCGAAAAAAAAGAAACTCAAAAGGTAACGTTTGAGGTTAAAATCGGTTTTTACGGTGTTCCACACCTTTATTAATTCGCCAAAACCGCGTACAATGGCTTTTATACTGAGGGGTGTACTTGCATCTTTTGGCATCCGATTGAATGTGATTTGAGAAAAACCGAGCCACCACAAACCGACCATAATGAAAGCCAACCGTGTCGGAATACCTTTGTCGGCAAAGCCAAAAGCCTCATAATTCATTATCATTGCTAAGTTTACAACAAGTAACAATGTACTACCGAGATAACCATACATAAATCCGCGCGCCGAAAGGCTATCGAATTTGTCGGGTGTTACAATAATCGGCAAATAAGCATTGTTGAAAACAACACCGCCAGCATATCCAATCATGGCAACCACATAAGTCCAAAAACCGATTTGCCATTGGTCAGGGCGTTGCATCCAAAACATCGCCATGCAAGAAAACGCGCCCAACATGGTGAAAAACCGCATAAACAACTTGCGTTTGCCACCATAATCAGCGATACCCGACAAAATGGGCGAAGTAAAAGCAATCACGATATAAGCAATCGTAATCGCATACGCCAAAACAGCACTTGACAAAAAGGTTGAGCCTAAAAAATTGACCTCTTTGGGCGCAATCGCTGCAAAAAAGGGTGGAAAAACGGCAGTTGTTATGACCAACGAGTGCGCGGAATTGGCGCAATCAAAGAACGCCCAACCGTTCATGGTGCGTGGATCGTTGATTTTTACTGAGGGGGTGGTTGTGGCTTCGTTTTGCATGAGTGGATTTTTTTTAAATTTTGACAAATCTAAGCCTTTGTTTCAAAAAGTATTAAATTTGTGTAGTCAAAGAAATCCCGT
Organism: Saprospiraceae bacterium; assembly: GCA_043744475.1. Taxonomy (GTDB): domain Bacteria; phylum Bacteroidota; class Bacteroidia; order Chitinophagales; family Saprospiraceae; genus JAAFJT01. The sequence goes on from JAYTUR010000735.1 coordinate 3,379, forward strand.
AGAGACCACTTTGTACTTAGGGGCTACCCTTAAGTGTACTATACCCCAAAAACTGGACAGAAAAAGAGTAAAAAGATAATTGTAAAAAATCAATTATTTTTCCAGAAATAGTACAAATGGCAAGAAAAATCCGCCGTCAATTTTATGACAAATTTAAGACAAAAGTGGTCATCGAAACGCTCCGTGAACGTAAAACGTTGAGCAAGATATGTAAAAAATATGACCCGTACCCGATAACGGACTGGAAAAAGTTAGCAATAGACCGACCAGCTACTGAACCTTTTTAAGAAAGGTGAAGGCTCAAAAAAGGCAGAAAGCATATACATGCTCTCTGCCTTTACTCTAATTTATTGTTTTGACTAACCAAATCAAATTCATTTTGGAATTTTAGACATTACCTTATTCGAAAACAGTTTCGAGGATAATAGTCTCGTCATGTTGGCTGAGATCTAAACCCGCTTCTTCCTCTTCTTCGTCAACACGTAAAGGCGTAATTAAAGCCGTCAATTTAAAGAGGAGGTATGAACCACCGAATGAAAATGGAACAACAATAGACAACGCAATAAGGTGTTGAATCATCAAATTCCATTCGCCAGTAATAATGCCTTTGCCCCCTTCAGTAGCGAAAACAGCAGTCAGAATCATACCTGTGATACCACCGATGCCATGGCAAGGAAAAACGTCCAAAGTATCATCAATGCTTGTCTTTTTGAAAACAACTACGGCATAGTTACTAATCAAAGCAGCTGAAAAACCGATGAAAAGGCTCGGACCATAACTCACATAACCTGCCGCAGGTGTGATAGCAACCAAACCAACGACTGCACCAATACAAGCACCCAAAGCCGATGGCTTTTTACCTTTAACGGTGTCCATCATAATCCAACTGATGCCTGCAACAGCTGATGCTAAGTTTGTATTAACAAAAGCTTTAACAGCTAAACCATTGGCAGCCAATGCAGAACCTGCATTAAAACCAAACCAACCGAACCAAAGTAAACCTGTACCAAGAATAACGTAAGGAATATTAACAGGTAAAGATTCGGCTGCGTTTTTACGACGACCTAAAAACATTGCGCCCGCTAATGCCGCTAGACCTGCTGAAATGTGTACGACTGTACCACCTGCAAAGTCTAAAACGCCTTTTTTGAACAACAATCCGTCTGGATGCCATGCCATGTGCGCCAAAGGGCAATATATAACGAGTACGAAAAGGTTTATGAAGACGATATAACCCCAAAAACGTACGCGTTCTGCGAAAGAACCTGTAATTAAGGCAGGCGTAATAATCGCAAATTTTAATTGAAATGCTGCAAAAAGTACCAAAG
>JAYTUR010000736.1:0-4702 GCA_043744475.1 Saprospiraceae bacterium
GAAGCTGTCCAAATGAACAACATTCTTTCTGATGGCAAAACATTTCCTGACTGTTTGCCTAAAATGTCTTTGGAAATCATCCAAAATGCGTACGAAAATGCCAAAAATACTGAGGGGTTCAATTTAACCGAATTCATTCAGTCGCATTTTGATTTGCCAACTAATAGTGGTGCTGATTTTCAAAGCGATATGTCGAAAGACATTGCGGCACACATTACATCACTTTGGGAAGTCCTAACGCGTGCGCCCGATGCAGCAGAGAGTTCCCTCATTCCATTACCCTATTCTTACATCGTGCCAGGTGGTCGCTTTCGAGAGATTTATTATTGGGACAGTTACTTTACCATGTTGGGTTTGCAAGTATCGGGTCGAGTGGATATGATTGAAAATATGGTCAATAATTTCTCTCATCTTTTGAATACCGTTGGGCATATTCCAAATGGCAACCGCACGTATTATATTGGTCGGTCGCAACCGCCTTTTTATGCTTTGATGGTTAAAGTGTTGAGCGAAGAAAAAGGAAAAGAGGTTTTGGTGCGCTATTTACCCGAATTGGAAAAAGAATATGCTTTTTGGATGACAGGCAGCAATATACTGAGGGGGGATAATGAAGCGATAAATCACGTTGTTCGGCTACCCAATGGCACAATTTTAAATCGTTATTGGGACGACAACGATACGCCACGTCCAGAATCCTACAAAGAAGATGTCGAAACAGCTCAAACTTCCACGCAAGACCCTTCAGTCGTTTATAGAAATATTCGCGCTGCGGCAGAGTCAGGTTGGGATTTCAGCAGTCGTTGGTTCGAAGATGGTCAAAATTTGTCTTCTATTCACACCATCTATATTATTCCTGTTGATTTGAATTGTCTGCTTTATCATCTGGAAACCACAATAGCTTACGCCTACGAACTATCGGGCAAAGCTGTTCTGGCTGCTGGTTTTTATGGTTCAGCATCGAAACGACAAGAGGCACTTGACTTGTATTGTTGGGATGAAGAGAAGGGATTTTACTTCGATTATGACTTTGTAAATAGCAAAAAGACGCCACATTACACCTTAGCAGCCGCTTTTCCGCTGTTTTTCAAATTATCTACGCCCAAACGAGCGGCGAAGGTGGCAGCTATCATCGAGGAACAATTTCTACAAACAGGCGGCGTCACCACAACCCTCAAAAACACTGGACAACAGTGGGATGCACCGAATGGCTGGGCACCGCTGCAATGGATAACCATCAAAGGTTTGCGCCATTACGGCTTACACGCATTAGCAGATAAAATTAAAGACCGTTGGGTAAACGCCAATCAAGTCATGTATCAAAAAACAGGTAAAATGACCGAGAAATACAATGTCTATGTGCAAGACCTCGAAGCCGGCGGCGGAGAATATCCCCTTCAAGATGGTTTTGGTTGGACAAATGGGGTGTATTTGGCTTTGGCAAATGAAAAGGCATAATAAGTTTTTTAGCACTATTTAAAGTAATTTTGTCCCACTAACGTCTTCTTCGATAATACAATATCAAGAAGAATGACACATATAATGGCACAACCAAAGCAAAATATCGTTCAAACGGTTACAAAGTACAGCAAGCAGTTGTTCCGCTTTATTAGGAATAAGGTGGCGACGAACGAAGATGCAGAAGATATTTCGCAGGAGGTGTGGTATCAGCTAAGCCGCGTCGTAGATTTGGACGAAATTGAAAGTTTTTCAGGTTGGCTTTATCAAGTTGCACGCAATAAAATTACGGATAAATACCGCAAAAAGACAGAAGATGCTTTAGAAGACTTTGCTTATGAAGATGAAGACGGGGACATCAATTTTCGAGAATTGCTATTGATGGACAACGGCACATCGCCCGACGATGCATTTTTTAAAGAGATGTTTTGGGCAGAATTATTACGTGCTTTAGATGAATTGCCAGAAAATCAACGCAATGTTTTTGTGTGGAATGAATTGGAAGACATGACTTTACAACAGATTGCGGATAAAACAGGCGAAAATCTCAAAACCATTATTTCGAGAAAAGGCTATGCCGTCAAACATTTGCGCAAACGTTTAAAAGATTTGTATAACGAACTAAATATCTATTAATAATGCAACAAGGTAAATGGCGTAAAATGCGCTTTCTCATACCCGTTTTCTTTATCGCTACCTTTGGTTTGCTGTCATGGGTTGTTCAATTATTGTGGAATGGATTGATTGCCACACGATTTTCATTGACACCCTATACTTATTGGGAAGCGATGGGTTTATTGGTGTTGTGTCGTCTCTTGTTTGGTGGTTTTCGGATGGGTTCTACGCCCCGTGGTCGCAGACCTGCTTTCGGAAATCGTGAAAAATGGATGCGCATGAGTGATGAAGAACGACAACAATTCAAATTGGAATGGCAGAAACGTTGTGAAAAACGAGATTAAAACGTGTTTATACTCAGGGGTACTTTTCCCAATAATTGCCTGATGGTCGTATGAATCATCAGGCAATTTTTTTTTACAAAAATTTAAAGTAATTCTTTTGATGGCACGTCTTCCTCATTATAAAGGTTGAAAAAACAGCATTGAAAAATAAAAACTTTTAAAGTAATTTTCAAAGCCCTGCGTCTTCCTATTTATAGACCTTAAAAAACAGTAAACGATTTATTATTTCATAAAAATTTAAAACAATTCATAAAATGAAAAGATTATTTTTAAAGCCCATCATTGGCGGCGTATTCATTGGCACAGCCTTATTCTTAATGCCTTTCTTTATTTTGAAAGTCGTTTTATTTTTCGCAATTGGCGGTACGCTGTTCCGCTTATTTGCTAGAGGACACATGAAAGGGCGTGGCTTCGGACCCAACTTTGCGGATAAAATTCGCGATATGAGTGATGAAGAATATGAAGCCTTTAAAGCACGATTTCAAGGCGGTTGCCGTCGTCGGGGTTCTGTAGAAACAGACCAAAGTAAGATGATGATATAAGTCCGTTTCAATGAGGCAGCTTGAAAACACAATATCCATTCACCATTCATAAAAAATTCAATCATGGAAAGAAGACAAAGATTCCTCGTCGGTTTTGTCACGGCAGCTTTAACATTCGGCAGCCTCATGGCTTTTGTTGGGCAAAACCGTTTACACACTTTTAAAGAACAATATCGTCATTATGGCTTTGAACATGCGGAACATTGTCGCAATATGCCAAACAATACAATACCGAATGCCCCAATGCCCAATAACGATGGTTTAAATCATTAATTCACTCATTAAATTCACATTCATCATGTACGGAAATTGTAGAACAGGGAGCAGTGCAACGGCTCACCACCACTCAGGTCATGGCAGACATCAAGCCGCGTCAAGGTTTGGCGGCGGTTTCAGACGCGCCAAATACAACGTGCCGACCAATATCGTGCGCAACGAAAACAGTTTTGAGATTCATATTTACGCGCTCGGATTCGATAAAGCCGATATGACCATCACTGTGACGGGCGACACATTGTATGTCAGCGGCACACGCACCATTCCAGAGGATTATGCACCCAATTTTGTGCGCCAAGAGTATCCTATCAAGTCATTTGAACGCATTTTTCAGCTTTCGGATGTCCTTGACAGCACTCAAATCATTGCGAAACAAGAAAACGGTGTTTTGATACTCACTTTGCCAATTAAACCAGAAGCGCAACCGTCGTCACAGACGATTGAGGTGCAATAATGGGTTAAAAATCGGATTTATACTGAGGGGGGCATTTTGCCCCCCTTTCGTTTTTTTGAAAAAGATTGGTAAGTAAAATGAGTCAAGTTTTCAACTTGACGCAAGTTGTTATATACAATCTTACAATGCTTTCAGCATAATATTCTTAAAATAAACCTTATTCCCATGGTCTTGCAAAGCAATCCGTCCTTTTTTTGCTAAACCATAATCGGGAAAATCTTTCCATTTACCTGTACTTTTTTCTTTTTGCCATTTGTCGTCCCATGCTTGAAACGCCACGATTTTTTCGCCATTGAGCCAATGCTCAACTGCACCTTTGTTGAAAATGATTTTACTAGAATTCCATTCACCAACCGGTTTTACGACTTTTTTGTCATTTGCCAAATTCATGGCATAATCCGCCCCTGTCTTTTGCCATTCCTCTAATTTTGAAGGAAAACCCACATCATCAATCATTTGATATTCAGGTCCTGTGTGATAAGGTGCTTTGTATTTCGCATCTTCGACAACGTGGTACATCACACCGCTGTTACCGCCCGGTGTCATTTTCCATTCCCAACTCAATTCAAAATTTTCGTATTCAGCATCGGTCACAATATCGCCGCCATGTGCGTCTTTGGCAGTGCCGAGACAAATTAATGCACCATCTTGGATTGTCCAACTTTTGATAACACCCGTATCGTTATAGTTGTGCCAACCTTTGAATGTGGTGCCGTCAAAAAGACTGATGGCTTTTGCAGACGACGCTGTTGAAGCAGCTTCTTTTTTAACATTGTTACAAGAAGCAAGAGCAATGATGCTCAAAAAAAGGCTCGTTTTTATTGTTAAAGATGTCATGATTGATTTTGTTTTTTTGACCACTGATTAGACGGATACGACGGATTTACACTGATTTCTTTTCGAAATTACACCTTTCCAAAACTTTTTACATTCAAGCGTTGATTAGTTATATTTGTTTTTTGAAATGAAGATTGCAAATGAAATTTGAAAATAAAGATTCAGGGGTTTATCGAAAC
>JAYTUR010000737.1:0-1215 GCA_043744475.1 Saprospiraceae bacterium
TATTCAAAAAACAGCTTCGCTCTGATAGATTTTCTCTCTGCACGCTTTTTTTGCGAAGCAAAAAACAGTGAGTAATTGTATGTTTTTAGTTTTAAAACATTTTCTAAACACATTGACCTTAAAGCTAAAAAAATGATTCAAGAACTCCGCAAAGACTACAAACTGTACTTCATGGAAGCCTTCGGGCTATTCCTATTTATGGTGTCAGCGTGTTTCTTTGGCAGTATGTTAGAACATTTAGACAGTCCGTGGCATTTAGCCATTCCCAATCCATTCATCCGTTTGTTAATTATGGCGGTTGCAATGGGGACAACGGCATTGTTTATTTTTTTATCGCCGTGGGTCGCACCGTCAGGGGCATTTATCAACCCCTCAGTAACCATGATGTATTGGCGGTTAGGACAATTGCCTTTTGCAGACATGATGTGGTATTGTGTTTTCCAATTATTAGGCGGTTTGGTCGCCGTTTATCTCATGGCTTTCTTGATGGGTGCGACATTGACCGACCCACCCGTCAATTATGTCGTCACTGTGCCCGGTAAAAATGTAAGTGTTTTACAAGCCGCTGCAACGGAAACAGCTATTGGTTTTATCATGATTACAACCGTTTTGTTTTCGTCGTCGAAAGATAAATTTAAGCGTTTTACGCCGTACTTTGCCGCGATTCTCGTATCGGTTGATGTTATAGTCGCCGCACCGATTAGTGGTTTTGGGATGAATCCAGCGCGGACAATAGCGAGTGCCATTCCCGCACATATTTATACGGCTTTTTGGTTGTATATGCTTTGTCCATTTATCGGGATGTTGGGCGCAGCACAGTTTTTCTTATGGGTGCAAAAAAAGGGTTAAGTAAAGTGTAAAAATATAAGTTAGGTAAAAGTTATAAACTCTGAAAAGGTGAAATATGAATAGCCACTGATGCAATCGGTAGGCGTGAAATCAGATTATAACAACCCTAAAGCGTTGAAAATGAATGTGTTGCAACCATTAAACTCTTCAAGGTTTTAAAACATTCTTTACTTTTAACCACCGATTGCATCTTTAAGTCTTTCAGACTTGACCACCTTATTATTCACACGTGACTAATTCTACTTTGGCACTTTACAACTTGTTTTGGGACTACGCCCCGATAAAGAAAATCTGTTACAAACTTGCTACCAAGGTTAAGCACCTACGGCGCAATCTACGCATGGACTTTTTGCGCCGTAGGTGCTT
>JAYTUR010000738.1:0-4684 GCA_043744475.1 Saprospiraceae bacterium
TCAAGGTGTTCACATTCTGATAAAGCGACTCACTTGTCTCAATTTCAGCCCTAAGACGTTCATATTCGTCTTTTGTAAACGTATAATCCGATGGGTTCAAATGATTTGCTAATAACTCACGTCCTGCTTTTTTTTGACTCGCCAAGTAATGCCCAACAACCTCTGCAAAATTTTCATCGCCAAAAATCGGTTGCCCAAGCGTGTGGTGTGTTTCATCGGACTTCGCCAAATACCGCCGCGCTTGTTTCAAAGCAATTTTAAAGTCCTCTTCTTTGAAATCAACCGATTTACCCGATTGATCTTTACGAATGACATCGAGCAGTAGATTTTTGTCTTGATAAATATCTTTTAAAAGGAACGTCAAATTACCCAAACCGAGATTGACCAACTCATTTTGAATTTGCATCAGACTCGCCACATCATCGGCAACAACCGCCGTTTTTTGTCCATTCGACAAGGCATTGAGCAAAATATTTGCTGCCAAATGCGTCCTTCCTGTGCCATGTGCTCCTTCAATGACTGTCATTTTATTCCGCAGAACAGTGCGTAAAGCAGAGCGTTGATAAAGGTCTTCCGGTAAGACCGTAAACTCATGTACGTGTTCCGCTGTCCACGTAAAGTTTTGAAAATCAATATCTTTTACCACTGACTCTTGTAAAGAACCGTCGGGATGCGGGTACAAACCGAGCGCACCGCACCAAGCAATATGTCCTTGTTCACCCAATTCCTGCGCATACTTTGCTGAAGGGCATTGAACAACTGTTGGATTTATGTTTTGCAAAGGGAATTTGAGTTGCGTCGCTAAATCTTTCAAAAAAGCCTGAAAACCTAAATAAGTAAAGGGTGGATTTTGAATATATGACCCCAAATGCTCTGCTAAATCCAGCCCATATTTTTCTTTAAAATGGGCTAAAAGATACTCATTGACCGCAACCGTTCCAGCATCATCAAAAGATAACAACCATGAATCGCGGCGCGTCGGATGCGGTTTGATATTGAGATACCAAATAAAAAGTGGTGCGGCAATTGCCCCCCCCTCTTGCTTTGCTTCATTCTTCGCAACTCCTCGCAATGACTCTTCATCCTTCGCAATGACAGTATCAAAAATAAAAGGGAAACCGAAGCCAAATGGGTTTTGACCACGTGTTTTTTGGATGTTTTTAGTCTCAAAATAAAACTGCCGAAACTGCTCTGAGTTGTGAAATTCGGCATGAATATCAGCTTCAAAGGTCGTTTGATTGTAAAACAACTCCGTCCACTTCGTCATTTGTGGATGAATGCCATTAAAGACGGCGAACATGTCAAGTTTATCGTCACCCAAAGGGAGGATATTAAGGTATGATTTGGAAACTGCTGAGTGTCTCATAGTCGAGCGTTTAGTTATACCAAATTTTATTCGGTGCTGGTTTGGTTTTAAAATAATGTTTTGACACCTTATATATGTATATGTGTGTATCAAGCAAATTTAGACAAAACTTGCAAATGAGGTAATCATTTGACAACAATGTTTTGTTTTTCAATGCAAATGTCTATTTTTGAAAAAAAATCAACCCTTTATTATGAACCACCTGGCTCATTTTTTCCTTTCTGGCGGCAATGAAAACTTAGCCATCGGCAATTTCGTAGCTGATTTCATTTCAAACCGTGATTTACCGCAATTTACAGAGGGGGTCAAACGCGGTATTATCTTGCATCGAGAGATTGATGCGTTCACTGATGCTCACCCCGTAGTTAAGCAAAGTACAAAACGATTGCACCCCTTTCACCACAAATACTCGCCCGTCATCGTTGATGTTTATTACGATTTTTTATTGGCTAAAAACTGGGAAAAATATGCTTCTGATGATAAGTCTCTTTGGAATAACAATATCCGTTTGTTTGTTGATAAAATGTATAGTATCCTGACAAACAGGCATTTAGACTTACCTATTAAGTTAAGGAATCGTTTGCCACACATGATTGCAGATGATTGGTTGATGAAGTACACCACCTATAAAGGACTGAACGATGCGTTTTTGAGAATTGAAAAAGCTGCCGCTTTCCCTGGCAATTTCGGCAATGCGGCAGCGCATTTGGAGATGTTTTTAGAAGATTTTGATGCGGAGTTTAATGCGTTTTTTCCTGATTTGCAAAGGCATGTAGAGGACGTTATCAGTCGTTAAACAATATTTTTTCAAATATAAAATGGTGATACCCCCCCTCAGTATTGTATTTGATTTCTAGAAAAATTGCCAATATGAATCATTTAATTTTCTTAGCTTTGGCTTATCAAACTGCCTAATTGTGAGAAAGCCTTTGTTGACGATGCAAAATTAATATTGTATTGTCTCGACCCCGACCACAAAGTCAGCAAGCATAAAGCACGAATGTTTCAATCTGCATTAGGCATTAATTTGGATAATTTTCAAATTTTGAAACAGGCTATTTTAGAAGCCGTATTGACTAAAAATACCATTTTCATAAACAAAATAGAATATGGTGAACTTTACACTTTGGACTTTGATTTAACTTATTCAGACCGTACAGCTAAAATCAGAACAGGCTAGATTATTAGAAAAGAAGAAAACGTTCCAAGATTAACGACTTGTTTTTTTATTTAAAATAAATATGTAAAAATGGATTTTGAACAATTTAACACTGTTATTTTGACAACGCCTTCATCAAACAAAAAGGTAAGGATAGGTGCATTTGGTGCTATACTCGAAATATTGGACAAAGACGTTTTTCTTGTGGAATTTGCCGATAAAAAAGGCGTAGCTTATGCTATCGAAGTGCTGCAAGCTAAACAAATATTAAAAGTCTATGAAGAACCTATTTTAGCTTAATAAACTGATACACAAAAGTTAATATACTATCTTTTTAAAAGAATAAACAATGGAAATTGCTCAAATCGCACATAACCAAGATTCGGGAAAAGTGTCTGAAACACCCAAACCGAAGACACGGCTTAAATTGCCTTTGCCATTAACTTTTGAAGAAAGAGCTGATATGGGCAAGCGTGAAGTTCGTGTCAATGCCACTTTTGAGGAATACCTCGACTTGGCGCACGATTGCGACTATCGCGTACATTACCGAAATGGTCAAATTATTTCTTTTATCGAAATTGATGAGAAAACAAACATTATTATGGGAGAAGCTACGGTCACGCATGAACGCCTTGTCGGACGTTTTGTCTATTATTTGGCATTAATTTTTGGTATTGATAGTGATTATCAAATATTAGGCAGCAATGTCAAAATCTTTATTGGCGCAGACCGAAAAGGCTTCAATCCCGATGTCGCTGTTGTCAAAGGCGAAGCAGATATACGGACTTACAAATCGAACCGCCGCACATCAAAAGGCGTTGCCAATCCACACGTCATTGTTGAAATTTTGTCGAACAGCACCCGTGACTTTGATCTTTCTGAAAAACTTGTTGATTATAAACTGATACCTTCGTTGCAACAAGTGATATTTGCAGAACAAGGCAGCATTTGGGCATCTACATACATACGCGTCAGTGAAAATGAGTGGCGCAATATTGATTTTACAAATTTAGAAAGCCAAATACCCGTTGCCGATGGTTTCATTTCCTTAGAAAAACTCTATTCAAAAATACTATAAGGTCAAATCAATCAAGAGGAGACAAATAACTGTATTTCAAGATATTTACATATACTTAAAATTTTTTCTAACCAAAAATTCAATTAAGACAATTATGGGATTGTATATCATTATTATTCTCGCCCTGCTTGGCACAGGTGCATTCGTGAGCGTTCAACAAGGCACTGTCGCTGTGGTGACGATTTTCGGTAAATATCAGCGCATGATGAAACCAGGTCTGAACTTTCGGATACCGTTTATCGAGCAAATTTTCAGACGCATTTCTACGCAAAACAAATCCGTAGAAATTGAATTTCAAGCCATTACGCAAGACCAAGCGAATGTGCATTTCAAAACACTGATTATTTTTGCTGTCATGGACGACAACGAGGAGACAGTGAAACGTGCCGCTTTTAAGTTCGTCAACGATGCCAATTTCATGCAATCGCTTATCAGAACCGTCGAAGGCTCTGTGCGGGGTTATGTAGCGACGCGCAAACAAGCGGAAATATTGGGCTTACGCCGCGATATTGTGCATGATGTGAAGGAGCAACTTGACCATGTTTTAGAAGATTGGGGCTATCATCTCATTGATTTACAACTCAATGACATCAATTTTGATGAAGAAATCACCCGTTCGATGGCAAAAGTTGTGGCTTCAAATAATCTCAAAGCAGCGGCTGAAAATGAAGGTCAAGCCCTGTTGATTACCAAAACCAAAGGTGCTGAAGCAGATGGCAACGCCATACGTATCTCTGCCGAAGCCGAGAAAACAGCAGCGCAACTGAGGGGTCAAGGTGTGGCTTTGTTCCGTCAAGAAGTGGCGCGTGGTATGGCGGATGCCGCTAAAGAAATGGAAGATGCCAAACTCGATAGTTCGATTTTGCTCTTTACGATGTGGACTGAAGCCATCAAAAACTTTGCGACAGAAAGCAAAGGCAATGTCATTTTCCTTGACGGCTCAACCGAAGGGATGGAGAAAACGATGAAACAAATGATTGCCCTACAAGCTATCTCACAGAAGAAATAGAAGAATGCCGCTTCAAACACTTCATTCTCTTGCCGCTAATTGTTATCAGTTAGCGGCATTTTTATTTTTCTA
>JAYTUR010000739.1:0-1210 GCA_043744475.1 Saprospiraceae bacterium
GTGCAACCATTTTTGCGCAAGCCAATGTCAGAGCCAGAATGATGGGCGACACGACAAAGGTAAAATTTAGTCAAAGTCCCAAGCCCCAACCTATGGCAGCCGTGCCGGTCATTACTTTTGATGAGGGCATGAATGTGTATCTCAACACAGAAGATATACTCATATTTCATGTGGACAACGCCCATACAGATGGTGATGCCTTATATTATTTGCCAAAAAGCAATGTACTTCATGCTGGCGACTGTTTTATGAAAGGTCGTTTTCCGTTTATTGATGCCAGTTCAGGCGGTTCGGTTAATGGTTGGCTAAAAGCTGTCTCACGTGTCTTGACAATCATTGACGACGAAACCGTAATCATCCCTGGACATGGCGACTTAGCCAACAAAAAAGACTACGAAGATGTCCGAGATGTCGTTATGTCGCTCTGGGATGGCGTCAAGAAAAATATTAAAACGAAGCCAACCCTCGAACAGATATTGGCAATGAAACTGACCAAAGATTACGATGCGACTTTCGGCAGTGGCTTTATCAAAGGCGATGCCTTGATAACCACTATTTTTAAAGAATTGCAAGGTTCAAAGTGAGTAATTGCCCTTTATTTTTACCACATACTTAATTACAAAATATCCATCTTTTCTCTATTTTACTCAAAAAAGCGGTGCATTGGTATATTGACTGTGGCGATGATGATTTTTTATACGAAGGCAATTCACTGGTGCATATTGCTATGCGTAAAAAAGAGATTCCGCATGAATTTCGTACCCGCGACGGCGGATATACTTGGACATATTTGCGACAAGCATTGCCAGAGGTGTTAGAGTTTGTTTCGCAAGCGTTTCATCAATATTGAGGTGAATAAAATTACCCCCCTCAGTATATTTGACCTTTTTACTGAAAATTTATGAAAAAATATGACCATTTCTTAGTTTGGATTTTAATGCTTTTTGTAGTGCAAAGCTGTCATTTGCCTATGAATTCATCAGAAAAATGGATTAAACAAGAAAAAGGGCGTTATAAATGCACCCTAACAAATGACTTAAATATTGAACAGAGAAGAAACACTTTTCCTTTCGATAAAGCTGAAACTATTTTATTTATTGCTTATGAAAATCATCTAATTTTTACTTACAAAACTAAAACAATTGCGGATACATCGTATTCTGATGGCAAACAGGTTATTTCAACTAAGGAAATTGGAGTAACGTATGAT
>JAYTUR010000740.1:0-1209 GCA_043744475.1 Saprospiraceae bacterium
TTTCATTCGTCAAGCTGTGTATTTGAGGGATATACACATTATCTATTTCTACAAAATGGTCTTTGTTTTTAGCTTGAATTTGCAATATGACCATACCCCTCAGTATTTTGTCTTCTCTAAAATCATCCAGCGTCAATTTATCCGTCTGTACGCCTTTTAACGCAAAATAGCCTTTACTTTCCTCTTTTATAGCTTCAATAGCCGCTATGGTAATTTTAGAATCCGCTTCCGTCAACATTCGAACTTTATGATTTATGGCTGCTTGATAGTCATCTTTGAGGGATTTTAGTTGCATTTCAAGCTGTTTGAGCGTCATTTTTCGCTCTGTTTCAACCTGTCTGTGTTTTATTTGCTGTTCTTTAGGGTCTATAAAAGCACGACGTAAGGCTTCGATAAAAAAGCCTGATGGATTTTTTAGTTTGCCTTCCTGCCCTGCCCTACGTGTCACGCGAATCGCCTGTTCAAGCCTTCCCCCATTACAACCTTCCAATTCTGACAAAAAAACGGTGGGCGAAACGCCAAATTCTCCTACAACAACACTTTGAAACTGTAAAAAAAGTTGGTCTTTTTGCCCATGCTCAAGCGTTTCTACTTTTTTAGAACTTTTCAACGCTTGTACAGGTGCTTGAATCGCTTTCACTGCCTGTTTATTATTTTCCTTTGATTTTGAATGGAAGAAAAATTGAAGGCTTTCCACTTTTTTACCCGATTTGACTTTTTCGATACGAGAAATCGTTAAATCTGTAAATTCATTGATGTCTCTGAAAGCAGGATAAACGACTTTTTGATAAAAATTGGCAAAAAGCGGGTATTCGGTCGTCAGTTCAAAGATGCGTTTCAAATATTCAATATCCAAAGTCCGTTTTCCTATTTTCTCATATTGCTTCAAATGCTCATAAATACGCAGCGTGTAACTACTCTTAAATTTGACCACATTTTGGATATCATACGTCGTAAAACGGCTTTTTAATTCCAAAAGCAAGGGTTTCATTTCAGGGTCAATGGAAATATCCACATATTCATTCACTTTGCGCCGTGATTCATCTAAAATGGACTTCATCACGTCCGCCTTTCTTATAATATGGTATATTTTCTCACGAATCGCACCATCCTGTTCGTAGTTCACATATAGTTTTTTATTCATTAGACTATGCGTCGCTTGACGCAACAACTCATAAGCATCACCATTATTGATGTTAAACTCCTTAA
>JAYTUR010000741.1:0-1208 GCA_043744475.1 Saprospiraceae bacterium
CCTTTTATGGATGAAGAAACGGTTCATTTGCACTATACTTTTCATCACGGCGGGGCAGTGAAAGCGGCAAATAAAGATATGGCGATGATACGCAAAGCCTTAGATGACAACACTTTAGAGACGGTTGACTATTGGACAAAAAAATTGGGTCATCATTTTTCAAGTCACATCTTGCATACCATCTTTTGGACGAATTTGACGAATAAAAAAACAGAACCTAAAGGCGATTTATTGAAAGACATCAATACCCATTTTGGCAGTTATGACAAATTAAAAGCTTATATTGCTGAAACATCTAAAAATGTAGATGGCAATGGTTGGGGCATTTTGGGTTATCAACCGTATTCAAAAAAATTAACGATATTGCAATGTGAGAATCATGAAAAACTGACGCAATGGGGCGTTATTCCACTTTTAGTCATTGACGTTTGGGAACATGCTTATTACCTCAAATACCGCAACAAAAGAGCCGATTTTGTGGACACGCTTTTCAATATCATCAATTGGGATAATGTCAGTGATAGATTGAATACGGCTAAGAAATTAATGTAAAATCTCAAACACAAATTTCACTAATGACACGAAATGAGCGAATTTAATTTGTTTTATTCACCTAATTTATTAAATTCGTGTCATTTAAGCGATTAACTAATTTTTAATATTAAACTTAAATTTTATGATTAAAAAAATCATATTGGCTTTATTAGCCGTTTTTGTCATCATTCAATTTATTCATCCAGAAAGAAATCAATCAGATGAACAACTGAATCATATTTCTAAAAAGTATGAAGTACCCATGGAAGTGGAAGATATTTTAAAAGTGGCTTGTTACGACTGCCACAGCAACAGCACGCGCTATCCATGGTATGCCAATGTGCAACCCGCTGCTTGGTGGTTGGCGGATCATGTCAACGAAGGTAAACGTGAGCTAAACTTCTCAAATTTCATAACACGACCCATTGCCGTACAGAATAAGAAGTTTGATGAAATTGCTAAAGAAGTAGAAGAAAAAGAGATGCCTTTGCATGAATACACGTATTTAGGCTTGCACAAAGAAGCCAATTTAACAACGGAGCAACGCCAAACACTTGTCAATTGGGCACATGCACAAATGGATAGCTTGAAAGCACAATACCCCGCGGACAGCTTGGTCTTGAAGCGCAAAAGTCCGCCGCCCCCTCAGTAATTGTTCAAGTCGTATTTGTCGG
>JAYTUR010000742.1:0-1205 GCA_043744475.1 Saprospiraceae bacterium
TAACTTCGTAATTACGCATATTCGAAGTGAATTTTGTTAGAAATATTGTGAAAAAATTAATTATTATGCCTTGCCTTCGCAAAACGCCCGCAAAAATAGCATTTTTAAATGAATTGGACAATAAATTTTGAAAAAAGGTATAAAAAAAGCAAAATTTCAGATTTACGAAATTTTTAAAATTTTGTAAATCTGTTTTATAACTCTTTAGTATCCTTAATAATTTGAAAACTTAGGAAAAGTCTTAATTTTGCGCCACTTTTTTTCCCCCTCAGTAAAAAGTCATTGGTCATTTAGTCATTGTGACAAAAAATTTATCAATGACTATTGACCAATAATTTTTCAAACATCATTTCTAAAAATAACAAAGCAATGTCAGTAGCAACTAAGCATCGTTTAAGCAGTATGGTTCGGAATATGTCAGAATCCGAAACCTTGAAAATGGCACAAATGGCGCGCAACCTCCGCGCACAAGGTCACGACGTTATCAGCCTTGCGATAGGCGAACCCGATTTTGATACGCCCGACCACATCAAAATGGCGGCAATTAAAGCGCTTACTGAGGGGTTCACGAAATACACGCCCGTTCCGGGTATTCCAGATTTGTTGGATGCTATTTCCAAAAAATTCAAGCGAGACAATGACCTTGATTATGCACCCAACCAAATCATCGTCTCTAATGGTGCGAAACAATCTATTTCTAATGTGGCTTTCGCTTTGTTGGAAGAAAGTGACGAGTGCATTATTTTTGCACCATATTGGGTATCGTACATCGAAATCGTCCGTATGACAGGTGCAACACCCGTTATCGTCGGTGCAGGTGTTGAGCAAGACTATAAAATTACAGCGGAACAAGTGGAAGCAGCGATTACAGAACGGACGAAAATGGTCTTGTTTTCATCACCTTGTAACCCATCAGGTGCGGTCTTTACGAAGTCGGAACTACGCGCTATTGCGGACGTAATTGGTAAACATGAAGACATAATTGTCGTTTCTGACGAAATTTATGAATACATCAACTACACAGAAGCGGGCAATACCAGTATCGGTACATTCGATTCTGTAAAAGATAAAACAGTGACTGTCAATGGTTTCGCAAAAGGTTTTGCAATGACGGGCTGGCGTTTGGGCTATATCGGTGCGCCAAAATGGATTGCTGATGCCTGTAACAAAATTCAAGGACAATACACGTCAGGTGCAAATTCATT
>JAYTUR010000743.1:0-1201 GCA_043744475.1 Saprospiraceae bacterium
CTCAGTATCAGACTCGTTTTGGCATTTACGGCAAAGCATAACTAAACCAATGCACTATGCGACCATAAACGGACAGTTTTTGTTTTCAAAAAATCAACAAAAAATAGCTATTAGCCTTGGTGTTGTAGAAAAAACACAAGGCTTGAACACCAATTTGACATTAACAGACTCCATGAAAACAAGTTTAAAGATACCAACTGGCTACCAAAACGAAGCTAATTTCAAGCAAACGAACTACTATACAAGTCTGAACATTAAAGACCAATTTTGGGGAATCAATTTTTTTAGCGATATTTCAGGTGGCTATTTTAACCTCAGATATAATGAAATTTTACTTGAAAATAAATCAAAACACAATATTTACGCTCTCCCTATCATTGGTTTTCAAAAAGAAACAAAGAAAAATAAGCTATTTGGTACTTATGCTTATAATATAGCCTTGCCACAAATCGCAGACATTTACAGGGGTTACATTGTTTCTGATTATCGTAGTATTGAACGAGGCAGTGAATTGTTCATTCCTGCCAATAGCCATGCAGTCATTTTATCGGCATCGTTTGGGAATTTTTCAGATGATTTTATGTGCTATACAAATCTCATCGGCACGGCAACCCAAAACGGATACCGCAATAATTGGGATATCAATACTGATTTTAATACTTTTGAAAAAGTCAAAAATAGGTTTCTAAATCGCAACATCGTTCTTTCATCGGGCATAGAATATTACAGTTCAAAACTATCTGCTCGTTTCAAAATACGCCCAACAATATCAACAAATTGGTATCAAAATACATTGAATGACAATGTTTTACGCAATACACAAATAATAATAAGTATTATTGATTTATCGGTTCGGTCAGGCTATTTGGGTTGGTTTAATTATCATTTTGGCACAACGCTGACTCATTCTAACATCAAAACAGACGTATTAGCAACAACTGTTTCAAAAGTTCAAAACCTATCAATGGGTGCATTTTTAGACGTGCATTTAAAGTTTTCAAAACGATTGACAGGCAAATTGGAAAACGAAATATTTCAGTTTCGCCAATCACAATCCACCCCTCAGTATTATGGTTTTATCAACGGTAATTTATCCTATGAAGTCTCTCGAAGTCGCATTTACATGACATTGACAGGGCGTAATTTATTGAACTCCCCTTCCTTCATAAATGCCTATACGAGCGATTTATCTACTCAAATC
>JAYTUR010000744.1:0-4651 GCA_043744475.1 Saprospiraceae bacterium
GAAAAAGAGCCAGTAATATATCCGAACTCACGTTATTTTATCAAAAATATGGTTAGAAAATGATGTGACGGCTGTTTGAATGTGCTGGTTCTGCGTTTACAGCATCTTTGGCAACAGTTGCTGCGCCACGCGGTTCTGAAATCGTTTTAGTTGGTCTCTCTGGACAAGATGCAATTTTTAAACCATTGCAAATAGCGCATGAAGGCATTCATTTAGTGCCAAGTATTATTTATGATGATCCTTTTGATTTTAAAATAACAATGCAATTGATTGATTCTAAGATAATTAAACCGTGTTTTATTATTTCAAGCCAAGCAAATTTACTTGATATTCAATCCGCTTTGCAGCGAAAGACGATGAAAGTAAAATTATTATCAATGTTTAATGTCGTATGATTCAACTAAATGGATGCCAAAATACTGAGGGGGGTGCTTTTTCAAGCATTGGTTTTGTTTTTTAGTAAGACCTCTCGATACGGCTTCAATCCCAACCAATAAAATAAAGTTGTTGCTACACCACCGATAAGATACAGAGCGATCAATGAGTATTTTATCAATTTTTCATCATGAAAAACCGAATCGGTAAAGAAAGCAACGACAAACGGACCGCCTGCCAGTCCAATAATATTGACAACGAATAAAAAAATGGAAGAAGCCAATGCGCGAATGCGGTTTGGCATAATCTCTTGAACAGCAGCCACCGAAGCGCCAAAAGAAAACGCCACAAAAAACGAAGGAACAATGAGCAACAACAAAATTATATTGGGGTCACTCAATAAAAAATTGAAGGAGGATATCAAAACGCCAATGCCTGAGATGATGCCCACCCGTACTTTGCCATCGGTTACACCTCTTTTGACGTACCGATCTGCCAACCAACCGCCAGCGAAAACACCCAAAGCGCAGAAAATAGTGACAATCAAACCATATTTATAGCCGATTTCTTTCATTTGCCAACCAAAAGTACGACCAAAATAAGTCGGAATCCAACCCGATGAACCGTAGCTGATGAAAGCCCCAAACGACGAACCCAAAGTGATATTGAGGTAAGCTGTGCGTTGTTCCCAGATGACGGAAAGGGCTTCTTTCAACGTGGTTTCGTTTTCGATATTCTCTCTTTTTATGATGTCTGTTCGTGCAGGTTCTTTGATGGTGAACATCAAAAGTGCAATCACAAGACCGGGTAACCCGACATAAATAAAGAGCATTTGCCAAGGATAAATATCGCCTATAATTGGTATGTGAACCATGCCACTTGTAGGCAAAGTGCTAATTAAACCCGCTCCTATCAGAATCGCCAAACCTGCTCCTAAATAGATACCCATCGAGTAGGTTCCCAATGCCCGAGCCAATTTATTGCGTGGAAAATAGTCTGAAATAATGGAATAAGCCGACGGTCCCAAAGTGGCTTCACCGACACCGACACCCATGCGGGCGGCGAAAAATTGTCCATAACTTTTGACACCACTACACATCGCGGTCATCAAACTCCATACGGCAACGCCTGTGATAATAATGTTGCGCCGACTGTATTTGTCAGCAAAACGTCCAATAATGACACCAAAAAGCGTATAAAACAAGGCAAAACTCAAACCCATTAATAGGCTCATTTGTGTATCCGAAAGATGCAAATCACGCTTAATGGGCCCGACCAAAAGCGACAATATTTGGCGGTCAATGAAAGAAGAAATATTGGCAAGCATCAGTACGAAAACAACATACCAAGCGTAGCGGAGACTGTGTGGTGTTGGGTTTTCCATCTTGTTGTAGTGGTTGATTTTAAATAAAAAAATAAATATAAGGTAGCCTTATAGAAGTAGATGCTTTTAGGTTGATTTTTTATATTTAAAAATGTGTTTACGACAAAGCACAGCTAATGCACTGTAGATAGGTGTTGATAATCAATGAGTTTTAAAAAACACTCACAAAATACCAACACGTTCACAAAACCGCTTTTTGGTGTTTTTGAGAAGAAACAAAGATAGACAATGCAGTCATAAATTGGATTTTATGTTTATTGCACTTTAGGGGATTCTTTTGGTGTTTTTGAACCATTTTATTAAAAGCATAGCTTGATTGGAAGGCGTTGCGATTTCGGACTTGGGATTTCGGATTTCGGCAGATTATCTCCGAAATCCGATACCTGTGAAATCTGTGCTTTTTTATTTCCCTCATTCTTCATCTAAAACTTCGGGCAATTTGCATCACCCTGTCTGAACGAGCGATTAGCACCTGATTTCCCACCGCCAAACGCCTTCGTTAGCGTCAAACCAGTATAATAATAGGCATCGTTCCGCTTGGGATTAGCGACTTTAGAAATGCCATCGAGGTAATCTGTAAATACAAACCGATAACCCGCTTCAACAGCGAGGTAAAAATCTTTTGGCAGACTGTATTTTACACCTATACCGAGTGGTACTGACAGCGTGAATTTACTGTATTTTGTTTGTGTGTCAGGATTGGCATCATCAATATATTTGTTAGGCAAGTTAAAATCTGGTTTTGGGTTAAAATACGTCACGCCAAGACCGCCAAAAGTAAAGCCCGTAAAGCGTTTTTTGTTCAAAACCTCCCATTCAAGTAAGCCTGAGAATTCCGTCAATTTCGTTTGAAACGATAAGCCACGCTCTTGTCGCCAAGCATCGGGGTGATTTTTTTCAGATGCAGACAACTTACCTGTCAGAAGTTGTGCGCGCACCAGAAGATTGTTTGACAAGCGATATTTACCCAAAATGCCAATAGCAGGATTGATGGCAGAGCCAACATTTTTGGGAACAATATCAATGTCACCGTTATAAGCCGTTGCACCAAGTGTCAAGCCGACTTCAAAATTTTGAGAGAAAGCGATATTAGCTAAGAAGAGAAAAGAGGAGCAAAAGGCTATGATTTTTGACATAATTCATCCATTTTGTGTTGAAAAATAAATTTTGTAACGCGAAATGTAGAGAATGTGTCATATAGAAATGCCGTTGATTTTTATCAACTCTCTTTGAGTTTGAGAGTATAATTATTGGATAATTAATGAATGAATGGTTGGAAAACGTCCTTTTCCAAACAAAATTATGCGGCGTTAAAATTTTATTAAAATTTAAGGATGCGCAGCGACCCATACTTCGCCATCTTCAAATACCTCTCTTTTCCAAATAGGAACGGTCTTTTTCAATTCATCAATACAAAATTCGCAAGCATCAAAGGCTGCCCCACGATGCGGTGCAGAAACGGCAATAACCACAGGCACTTCGCCAATATCTAAAATGCCAACGCGGTGATGAATACTAATTTTAAAGACGGAAAAAGTGGTCAAAGCACGTTGGGCAATTTTTTCCATTTCTCGAATCGCCATAGGTGCGTAAGCCTCAAATTCAAGACGTGTGACTGATTTTGCACCCGTTTTATTACGCACAGTACCAATAAAAACGACTGCACCACCCACTTCGGGTGACTCTACGAAGGTTTCACATGATGAAATACTGAGGGGGGGAGTCAGTAGTTGAATGTCTATCATAGTTTTGTTTAGCGCGATTTGATTGTCCATTGTGCGGAGTGATTTTATGATTTCAAAATTTATATCGTCTATCGTTTAGGCTGTTTCAATGCATAAACAGCTTTGTAAAGATACGCTTCTATTCGTTTTTATTTTTAAAAAATAAGTTATCAAACAAATATATTTACCTTTGGAAACAAATTTATTCAGCTTAAAAGTCACATTATGGAACAAAACAAAATAATCGTTTTTCAAGAGAAAAACATCCGCCGCCTTTGGCACAATGACGAATGGTACTACTCCATTATTGACATTATCGAAGTTTTAACCGACAATAATAGACCGAGTAAATATTGGTCTGATGTTAAAAGTAAATTGGGGAAAGAAGGTGCTTGGATTCAACTTTCCGAAAAAATCGGAAAGTTCAAATTCGCTGCCCCTGATGGCAAAATGCGTCCAACAGAATGTACAAACCAACAAACTTTGCTGCGAATTATTATGTCCGTCCCATCCCCCAAAGCCGAGCCTTTTAAGCTATGGTTGGCGCAAGTTGGACAAGAACGCATTGAAGAAATTCAAAATCCTGAATTTGCTATTGAACGTATTCAAGCACTCTACCGCGCCAAAGGTTATCCCGAAGAATGGATTGCAACCCGCCTAAAAAGCATTGATATTCGGAAACAATTGACCGATGAATGGAAAAACAGAGGTGTAAAAGAAGGGCAGGAATACGCCATTTTGACCGCCGAAATTGCCAAAGCCACTTTCGGGTTAACGCCCAATGAACATAAAAATTTAAAAGGATTGGAAAAACAAAACCTACGCGATCACATGACCAATTTAGAACTCATTTTTACGATGTTAGGCGAAGAAGTAACCCGTACTTATACTGTTGAAGATGATGCGCAAGGCTTTATCGAAAATCAAGAAACGGCTGTGAAAGGTGGTGTCGCTGCTGGAGAAGCGAGAAAAAGATTGGAGCAAGTGACGGCAAACCGGGTTGTTTCAGCGAATAATTTTTTGAATGGTTTTATTGAAGATGACAAGCCTTTGCTCGATGAAAAATAAAGGGTATTTTGAAGCCATATTTTCTACTAAAATACTCTTTTTATGAAAAAAACACTCTTTTACATCACGTTTTTATGCTCTTTTTTATTCTTTAATGTCC
>JAYTUR010000745.1:0-1200 GCA_043744475.1 Saprospiraceae bacterium
GTTTCGTGTTCATCGGGTTGGGCGGCGCGGATGTCTCCATATACTTGATATTCAATGTCTAAAAACTTAGCAGAATTGAACCAAATGCCGGGATTGTATGCCACCTTTTTTCCTACAATATTATAGGCTACCGTTTCACCCATCATTTTGCCTGTGTACCAAATCGCTTCAATGGGGCGGCGACCTGCTTGTGGGGTTTCTAATTGAGCACAATCACCAATGGCATAGACATCTAATTGATTGGTTTCTAAGTAGTTATTAACCTTGATGCCTTTATCTATACTGAGGGGGGTATTTTTTAGAAAATCAATATTGGGCGACACGCCGACCGTTAAACCAACAAATTGGCAAGGCAGTTTTTCACCGTTTTTTATTTGCAAAGCATCTAATTTACCATCATTATTTTCATCAATGATACTATCCAATTCCGTTTGCAAACGCAGGTCAATACCATGTTCCAAAATGTGGCGATTAATCATTTTTGATTCTTCGATGGGTAAAATATTATCCCAAAAATTGGTTTCGCGGACTAAAAAAGTGACTGGAATATGCCTCGAATGAAACATTTCAGCCATTTCAATGCCTATTAAACCACCGCCGACAACAACAGCTCTTTCAATACCTGTTTCGGAATGTCGCTCCATTGCTGCCAAATCTTGAAGGTGATACAAACCATGAACACCGTCCAAATCCTGTCCCGCCCAACCAAACTTATTGGACTTTGAACCTGTGGCAATGATAAGTTTGTCGTATTTGAAATTTCCGTTCTCCTTGATTTTCAATGTTTTAGTATCAAAATCTACTGTTTCCACACGACCCCTCAGTAAATTGATGCGGTTTTTTTCCCAAAACCAATTTTCATAAGGTTGCGTATCTCGCAGCCGCATGTGACCCATGTAGATGTACATGAGTGCGGTGCGGCTGAAAAAATAATCGCCTTCTTCCGAAATGACGGTGATGTCTGCTGTATCGCTTAATTTACGAATCCAACGGGCGGCGGTGATGCCTGCGATGCCGTTGCCGATGATGGCTATTTTCATATCACTAATTTATACAAATTTTTTTATTTTATATATAAAATAAAAATAAATTAAAGTTACTTACTGTTTCTCGCTTTGCGAGAAATGCGTACTTCAAAAGTTTTTTTAGGAGTCTTTGTACTTTTTTAATGGAAAATCAGAGATTTTCCATTAAAAAAGT
>JAYTUR010000746.1:0-1199 GCA_043744475.1 Saprospiraceae bacterium
TCAGTAATTTTTTATTTTTTGTCAACATAATACGTTGATATTCAATAGGTTGATTCGGTTTTGCATCAATCAATATCACGTATTTTTCTTGATTTTCCTCATTGAAACTATACGACAAAGGGCTTCCAGAATAGACAATAGGGCAGGGCTGTTTGTCAATCTCCTGCTGCCGATGCAAATGACCCAATGCCACATATTGGAATTGTGATGGAAAACAATGAGTAAACACAGCCCCCGCACCACCGACATTGATAGACCTTTCTTCTTCGGGTTCATCGGGAGGAACACCACCTTCGCGCATCACAAAAAGATGTGCCACACAAATATTGACCCCCTCAGTATCCGCATATTTTTGAGCCAAATCATACCACTGTTCGGTCAAAATTTGGCGCATATTTTCGTCAGGGTTTTCAATGTTGAGGTATTTTTTTAAACGAAATTCGTTGGCATAAGGCGTTAAAAACAAGCGCAAAGGGTAGTCGTAGTTGGGCAATTTTAACTCAACAAAACCCTTGTCGCTCTTTGTCAAAGCCAATCCTGTTGGTAGGCTAAAATGCTGAACGTGTGTGTGCGGAAAACCACTGAAAACGATGCCACACTCGCGCGCCAACATCTCAGGGGCTTCAATTCGTTCAGGCGAATCATGGTTGCCTGCAATAGCGATGACTGCACATAAACCATTGTTTGTCAATCGCTTACATGTTTTGAAAAACAATTCACTGCTTTCATTTGAGGGCGTAAAGGCATCGAAAAGGTCGCCTGCTATGATGACAACATCAGGGTTTTGTTCTTCTACAATTTGACAGATTTCATCTAATACAAGCACTTGTTCCTCGTGTCGGCTAAATTTGTCAAGGTATTTACCAAGATGCCAATCGGCGGTATGGAGTATTTTCATGTCGCGTAATATCTAAATTGACTGTAGATTGACCACAGATAGAACTGATACAACAGATTTACACTGATTTTTTATGCAAAACAAGAAAAATCAGTAAACTCTGTTGTATCAGTCCTATCTGTGGTCAATAAAAAAAATAACAAAGCCAAATTTAGATTTAATACTTGAAAACAAGTATTTGGTATCTTGAAAATTTGAGTATCACAACCTTATTTTCGATGCGCCAACTACTTGCCCCGTCGTTTTATCTTGCAAAAATGCGATTACGGAACAGTTTGTTAATTGCCAATTTTTGGAAATA
>JAYTUR010000747.1:0-4641 GCA_043744475.1 Saprospiraceae bacterium
AAAATAATTTTATAACTTTTTTATTAACAGTTAATTACTCGTTTAATAGATTGTGGTTATTGGTAGAATATGCGTCTATTTACGAGTTGGTTGCAATGCAATGTGACGATCTAAAACAGCATTATGACAGACAATATTTTTGATTTTATTGGCGGCGACAACGGACAATGGAGAATACTAAGTATGACTACTGTAATGGGTGATGCTCTTGAATTTGCTTCACACCTTAAAATTACAGAGAGTACAACAGTTAAATCTAATTCTGGTCTTTGGGTTTTGAAAGGACTAAGAAGTAATCTTCGATACACAGAAAAAGAAGAAAAGGAAAGATTAACCGCAATACAAGCAGACCTTGGGCGACCAGAATCAACAAGAGCAGCATTGATCCCAATAAAAAAATCAGAAGATTGGTGGACACTTGCTCAAGATGAGAGAAGAAAAATATTTGAAACGCAATCACATCATACAGAAACTGGTTTAAAATATTTGCCAGCAGTTGCAAGGAAACTATACCATTGCAGGGACATAGGAGAACCGTTTGACTTTTTGACTTGGTTTGAATATGCACCTAAGAACTCTGATTTATTCGAGGAACTTGTAAATGATTTACGAAAAACAGAAGAATGGAAATATGTGGACAGAGAGATTGACATTAGGCTAATTCGTACATAGATGCACTACCTATTCTACACTTTATTTATTACTAACTGATGTTACGCACTAAACAGATTTCGCACTGTTTTTTGCCGCTTGCGTAACACTAGTTACTAACTAATAAAATATAATTGGTTGGGGCAAAGCAACCGCATTAATCTTGATAGATATTTTTACCAGTTCTAAAACAGTGGCAGATGCCGCAACATTATAAATATGCAACTAAAATCTGTTTTTACCGCCTTTTGTAGCCTACTTTTATGTGGCTCGTCATTTATTACCACTGCCCAAACCAAAGGCACGGTGGTTAATCCTTATGTATTAGAACCTTCTGCCACTACGGTAGCTTGGGGTTATTATTGGTCAGAGGCACCGCCAGTTTTACGTATTCAATCTGGTGATTTTGTTACTATTCATACGCTGTTAACCTCAAATCCTGAACGGTTATTAGCAGCAGGTGTACCGCAGAATAAAATAGAAAAAGAACTGTATGATGTGCAAGCCGTAAAAGACAAAGGTCCCGGTGGTCATGTATTGACTGGACCTGTTTTTATTGAAGGTGCAGAACCCGGTGATGTGTTAGAAGTTCGCTTCGCAGCCATTGATTTGGCAATTCCTTATGGTTACAATGCTATTGGGCAAAATGGCTTTTTATCTGATGAAATATTTGAGCGAAAAACAAAAATTATACAATTAGACAAAGAAAAAATGCTGGGCTATTTTAGTGATAGCATCGTTATTCCTCTGCATCCATTTTTTGGTAGTGCAGGTGTGGCGCCGCCCAAAGAAGCGGGCAAATGGAACAGTGCCCCACCTTGGATAAATGCGGGCAATTTGGATAATAAAGAATTGGTAGCTGGTAGTTCTTTATTTATACCCGTACATGTAAAAGGCGCTTTGTTTGAAATTGGTGATGGCCATGCGGCACAAGGCAATGGTGAGGTAGATATTACCGCTATTGAAACATCGCTGATAGGTAAATTACAGTTTATTGTTCATAAAGGTAAAAGCCTTCACTGGCCAAGAGCCGAAACCAAAACGCATATCATTGCGATGGGTTGCGACAGAGATTTGAATGCTGCTACGCATATTGCCGTAAGAGAAATGATACAATATTTAATGGATGAAAAACACATGAGCAAAGCAGATGCCTATATGCTATGCAGTGTAGCGGTGGATGTAAATATTACGCAATTGGTAGATGGCAATGTAGGCGTACACGCCATGCTACCGAAGTCTATTTTTATAAAGCAATAATTATTGCCAACCCATAAAATAACGGGATTAGCTATTATTTGTCGCAAGACAACGAATAAACAAACGAACAATAATTCAAAGCAATCAAAGCATTGGATACCCCCTCAGTATAAACAGTAAAAAGCTTAAAAACTTACCCACGCGCATCATTCTGAAACTCCCCAGACGTACAACCAAATTCCTTAGCAAACACTTTCCCAAAATACTGAGGGGTGAGGTGTGCATGGTTGATGCCAATACTTATCGTGGCTAAAAGACGCTGATATGCCCACAAATCGGTGCTATTACATCAAAAATTTTATAAGGTACTTACATGAAGTGTTTTGAGAGTATTAAGTCCTCATTTTAAACCTAATCGGCATAATTTGGTTTAGAATAACAATTCGAATAATCAAACAAAACAACGTGGATTTTAAGATAAGTATCAACGCACTTTTCCCTTTTTTAACGCTTTTGCAGGGTTTTCTCTTTGCCGGCATACTCATACTGAGGGGGCAACGTGAGGAACGGTACTCTGACCTTTGGTTGGCTTTTTTCTTGTTTTTAGAAGGTTTAACAGTCATTCCTTTTCTGTTGGGTTGGTTAGGGATTAGTATTTTATGGGAAAAATTCACTTTTTTGCCATGGGATGGTTTTTGGTGGGCGACAGCGCCGACAGCGTTTTTATTCCTTAAAAGTTTGACGAATGAGTCTTGGCGTTTCAAATGGCGGACGGATGGGGTGCATTACATCCCTTATTTTTTGTTTTTCTGTTATCACTTAATTATAGGCGGTTATGGTCTGTGGCATCGCGAATTTGTGCTGCATTGGTGGCATGATATTGAAAATCAATATTTTATATCCGATGCGCTCGTTGTTTTGACTTATATTCAAAGTTTTATCTATTATTATTTGGGTTGGCAACTTTATGTTCACTATCAAAAGTGGACAGCGACACAGTTTTCAAACCTCGATACGGTCAGTTATGTCTGGTTTCGTAACTTCTTGATTTTCAATTTTTTGGTGACGTGTGCAGAGTTGATAAATACGGTTTATCTCTATGTCGTTATGTTCAGTTATGACCGTATGTGGTTGAGTTATGGGGCAAATATGGTCTTGACCTATTACTTGAGTATTTCAGGTTTTGCTCAAGCGCGTGTACGAGGAGTTCGATTTGTTTCTGAAAATCAGGATTTGACAAACGAAATAGCACCTTTGCCAGTCGAAAATACTGAGGGGGTCATGGATTCGGAAATTATAGTGTCAGACAAGGTTGCAGCTAACAAAAATATACTATCAGAAGAGGAATTGGCGGTTTGGAAAACGAAAATAAGCCAATTGATGGACACCAAACAACCTTATTTGCAGCCCGATTTGAGCCTTTCAGATTTGGCGAATGAATTGAAAACCAATACTTCTGTCCTGTCTCAACTCATTAATGCAGGATTTAATAAAAACTTTAATGATTTCATCAACGGCTATCGGGTAGCCGCTTATTTAGAAAAAGCAGGTACCGCTCAATATCAGCATCTCACTTTACTTGCTATTGCTTTCGAGTGTGGTTTCAACTCTAAAACCACTTTTAATCGGGCTTTCAAAAAAATGACGGGCAAAGCGCCGAGCAATTTTTAGTTTTTTTAAAAAAGGGGTTTCAAATCATAATTTGAGACGGTTCAAATCATCATTCGGGGCGATACAGCTTTTCGAATGGCTCACCTTTGCAACATGATTTGAAGAAATCGGGTATCTGAAAATTCTTTTTTTAAAAAAATAAACAATTGAAAAAAATGAAAAACGCTATCATCATTTTGGCTCTCATGCTTTACTACACATCTATGTCTAAAGGACAAAACGCACCGACGATACAAGACTTCGCTTTTTTGCAAGGTAATTGGTCGGGTTATTTGAATTACACCGATTATCAAGACGACAAGACAAAAGTGCAACTGAAAACGACTAAGAGTTTTATGATTTTTGATAAAAAACTCATGACGCAAACCACTTACATTGAGCCCAATGGCGTGCCAGTGTATGATAAAGGACAGATTTCAGTGACTCAAAAAGGGGATAAAATAAACTTTGGCGGGAAGTTGATGACCATTTCTGAAAAAACAGCAGGTCGCTTGGTTTTGACGGGCGTGGGTGAAGACAATAATAAAAAATCGCTGATTCGAGAAACCATTGCGTACGGGAAAGACACCTTGAACATCACTAAAGCGGTGCAATACGAAGGCACAAATGTCTTTTTGGAACGACACCAATATTGGTTTAGCAGAGAACCCAAAGAGTCCATTCAAGCCCGATTGATGCAAGAAGTTTTGGGTACGTGGGTGCTTGATTTGCGCCCATCGCCAGAGGCAGAACCATATCTTAAAGACTTTGTCATTAAATCTTTTGATGACGGAAACTTAAGCGGCGAGTTCTACGGAACGCCTTTTACGGAGGGGAAAATCAATACGGCATGGGGCAAACTCTATTTTTCTTTTACCACGGCGGATAATTCAGGGACTTATTTCCACTCGGGTTACTTGTCGGAAGGGCGTTTGTACGGGACTTCGTTTTCGGAAGCACGTAAGTTTATGATGCCGTGGGTGAGTATCCAAAAGAAGTAAAAAATAATTTTCAAGTCCGTTAGGACTGACTTTTCCTTCAGATATCGAAGCTGTTTAAACTTAAAAAGTATTCCCAAAAAAGTGAGAGTTTTGTGGTGCGAATCATAAAAATCACTCAATGGGAATACTGGACAAAAAT
>JAYTUR010000748.1:0-1198 GCA_043744475.1 Saprospiraceae bacterium
AAACAACAACGGCTGATGCGGGGTGTGCGTATCAGCCGTTGGCTTTTTACTTAGAATTTTTATCAACGAAGATTTAATAGCGCAAAAACGCGTTGATTATTTCCATTTTTGACATAACTTTGAGTAAAACTTAATTTTAAAAAAGACTAAGATGCTGAATGAAGAACTAAAAAGACTCATCGCTGCCAATAAAATAAGCGAAGCCATTTCCATTATGACTGAAATCATCAATGACAAAGACGAAGATATGTCAAATGGATTGGTCTTACTGAGTGGTCGCTTGACGGCAGGTGAACGCAGTCACATGGCAGGTGTAATAAAGTTTGAAGAGTTTCAATCGTTAACGATTCAAATCTCTAACGCCACCCTGCAATATATTGACGAAGCGACAAAAGCAGGTTTTTTCAAAGAAATTAAAGATATAGATTCGCTAAAAGCGCAACAATTCGAAGGCGAAAAAACGAAAATCCTGTTTGTCGGTTCAATGCCCAAAGACTTGAATGTTAACTTTCAAATCGAAAGAGAATACCTCGAAATGCGGAAAGTTTTCAACAATATCAGAGAGAAATTTGAAGCGATTGAAATTTTCAATACCACTTTAGATATGCTTTTTGAAACGGTTAGAAAAGAAAAACCAACTATTTTGCATATAGCGGCACCCGCAAATAGCCAAATCATTGCCTTACACCGCAAAGACAACACGAGCCACAATGTGACCTACGAGTTTTTGTCGTCGGCTTTCATCGCTTTTCAACCTGACACTAAATGTGTTTTTGTCAATACATGGTGTTCCACGATTTTTTTAAAAAAAATATCCAGTTTTCTCAGCTGTGCCATCGGCTGCAAAGATATGGTGCAGGACAATGATTCCATCATCTTTTCGAGCGGTTTCTACGCTGCTTTGGCGCAGGGGAAAGACTACAAACAAGCCTTTTACTTTGGCAAAGAACTGCTTTTGGAAGAAAAAAAGAACAAGGCCAAAGACATCCCGAAATCGTATGCCATTGTGCGCCCTAAAGATTCTGATAAGCCAACAGATACACCTTTCACCATTCCATATGTCCTTTTCATCAATGGTGTAGCAGAAGACCCAAATGATGCGACACCCGACGATTTTCCTTGCGAACCACCGTCGAATAGTTCGCAAATGGCAGCGTAACCCCCCTCAGTATTTTTTGACTAAAAATCAACAGCCGCG
>JAYTUR010000749.1:0-1198 GCA_043744475.1 Saprospiraceae bacterium
ACCTGATTAGCTACTGCACCGGATACGGTGTAACCTACAACCCGGTTTTAAACGCAATAAAAATTGCGAACATGAATACTTTAAAAACGAGCGCTAATACCGCCATTGCGAACGTGAGCGCAACTTTCACCACGTTTAAGAACGCTACCAACAGCAGGGAAATTGTTTTTCTGCCATTGAAAAAACTTTCAACACGCATCATGGGTGCGCTAAAAGCAAGCGGTGTTCCTAAACAAACAATGAAGGATGCACTTACCATCAATCACAAATTGCAGGGAAAGCGCGCTAAACCAATTGTTGTGCCTCCGAATAATAATAATAACAACAACAATTTGCAAGCGATACCAAACAATCCTCCGCCAGTTGATTTACCGAAAAACATCTCGGTATCGCAACAAAGCTACGGCAGTCAGATTGAATATTTTGGCAAGCTGATTGATTTGCTTACTGCTACACCGTTGTACAACCCGAATGAAGTGGATTTAAAACTTCTTGCTTTGAACACGTTGCTTACAAACATGAAAACGACAAACACCGTTGTGATTACTGCGACCACGAACTTTAGTAACGCACGGATAACAAGAACCAAAACACTTTACGCTGATGTAACAGGATTGGTTGACGTTGCCGCTGAATGTAAAAGCTATGTGAAATCGGTTTTTGGTGCAAACAGTTTAGAGTATAAACAGGTAAGTAAAATTCAATTCAAGAAACAGAAGTAGCCTCACCCCCCAACCCCCTCTCCGAAAGAGAGGGGGAGAAGGGAGGGTTATAAAAAAAAGAAATCATGAAAAACGATAAAATAATTAAAGAGTTCATTGTTGCGATATTTCCAACGTTGAGCAATATGACAAAGGCGGAATTAATTGACGCGATTGCATCGCACTCAAAGCTGACAAAGGCCGATGCGGGGCGAATGCTAAACATGACGGAAGATGAGTTGCTAAAATTCTTTTTCGGAATGAACAAAAGCAAATTGATTGACGCTATTGCCGCAGGTTCTAAACTTACTAAAGCCGACGCAGGCCGTGCGCTGGATTTCACAATTCAATTAGGCAACGCAAGACTGAAAGTTGTGTTTGGTGGTAAAGGCCAGTAAAAAAATCTCTCTTTTAAGAACCGTCTCTGGAAACCGAGGCGGTTTTTTTGTTGAAAGTAATTTGCTATATTTACTATGAGAAAGCGAAGGTAGATGATT
>JAYTUR010000750.1:0-4637 GCA_043744475.1 Saprospiraceae bacterium
AGATATTACTGGCTCTTTTTCGCTGCGCTCAAAAATCGCCTTTTGAATGGTTGTTTAAGGGTTGAGCTTATTTTTGATAGAAAAACTTCCAATTTTTCAATCAAAAATAAGCTCAACCCAATAGATTTCTTACTCGTACGCCTTTCGAGCGAAGCGAGAAACAGGGCGTGATTGTATCTCCGAACTCACGTTGATTTCTTTTCAAATTATAATTCTTGTAAATTCACCTAAATCTATTATGAAACAATTGTTTTTCGCCTGTTTAGCTTTAATTGCTATCGTTTTTATCACAACAATTGGTTGTAAACATGAACCTTCCGTTATTCCCACACCCATTGTCAAAGACACAACTTCTATCACAACTGTTGTGACAAAAGCCGACTCAACGGGTTGGAAATGCAGCGTAGATTCCGTTTATTTTCAATATGATGTGCTACCCATCTTGGTCTCTGCTTGTGCGCGCAGTGGCTGCCATGATGCTATAACCCGCGAAAGTGGTTATCAACTGACAGACTACGCTAGTGTGATGAAAAAAGGTATTTCTGCTGGAAAAGCAACCAGTAGTAAGGTTTATAACGTCATATTAAATGGTAGTATGCCGCCGTCGGGTTACGGCATTACTGTGACGCAAGCACAAAAAGATATTATCGCAAAATGGATAAATCAAGGGGCAATAAACCTAAGTTGCAATCCTAATTTTGGCAAATGTGATACTGTGAGTGGCGCAAAGTTTGCTACTTTTGTGCAGCCAATCGTTCAAAACCAATGTCAAGGCTGCCATTCGGGTAGTGGCGCAGGTGGCGGTATTAAGTTGACAAATTATACTGAAATCAAAGCATCTGTGGCAACGGGCGCATTTTGGGGAAGTATCGTTCAAAATGGCAATTTTTCTAATATGCCTAAAGGATCTAAACTATCTGCCTGCGAATTGGCAAAAATTGATTCGTGGATAAAACGTGGCGCTTTGAATAATTAATTGACTGTCAATATTTTATAAGTTTCAAAAAACAGAAATTTCCTTATTTCATGAAAAAAACCATTTTCATCACATTAAGTCTTTTGGGCAGTATTCTACTTTCAACAAGTATCCAAAGCTGCTACAATGACAATGAAGAAATACTTTACGGCTCTTCAACAACCACATGTGACACCGCCATTGGCACTTATACAAAAAATGTATTGCCCATTATGAACGCACAATGCGCCACTTCTGGTTGCCACAATACAGCTGCTGCGTCGGCGGGAGCTAATTTAAGCGGTTATACAACGACCAAATCCTATATCACAAACAGTAAGGACTTATTTATCGGTTCTATCAAACACACTTCTGGCTTTTCTGCAATGCCAAAAGGTGGGAACAAAATGGCTACTTGTGATATATCTAAAATTGAATCATGGATAAATGCTGGTATGCCAAACAATTAGGACGATTATAATTATCAGATACTTGAAAAGTATTCGATAAGTTGCCCAATATTTATAAAATCAAATCTTAAAATCAACCAACTGTGTTAAAAAGAATTCTTCAATTTGGTCTAATCGCTCTGTTAATCGGTGGCGGCATCGGCTACTATATGTGGAATAAACCGCATGAAACAATCGGAAAACCCAATTTTACGCTAACAGCAACAGAAATTGTGGCTGAATTTGATAAAGATGAAGCCGAAGCAATGAAAAAATACGTTAGTCAAGACGGTAATACCATCGTCGTTCAGGTATCTGGCAAAATAGCAGATGTCAAAAACGATACCTCTGGCATCACCATCGCTCTTGATACCGGCGACCCTATCAATGGTGTCAGTTGTGTCCTCGACCGTTTTACGAAACATTCACATACAGATTTCAAGGTCGGTGACGACATTAAATTGAAAGGACTTTGCACTGGAAAATTAAGCGATGTCGTTATTGACCGTTGCGTTGAAGTCCGATAAACAGCGAAAACCGTTAAAGTTAAGTGAAAGTTACTGAGGGGGGTGTTCCCCTAATAGCATTCAACGTCTTAATAAAGTCAATAAGCTGACGCTTATTTCACGAAACAATTTTTTTTTAAACAATCGAATTAAAAAGTAAATCACGATGAAAAAAGTATTCTTAAGCTTAATCGCCTTAATGATGACAATGAGTATTTCGGCACAAAAATTTTATACAAAAGACGCAGACGTTGCCTTTGATGCCAATAGTCCTCTTGAAAAAATCGAAGGTAAAACCAATAAAGGTACTTTGGTTATTGATGTTGCAACTGGTAAATTGGAATCCGCAGTGCTCGTAAAAGGTTTCCACTTTGAAAAATCTTTAATGGAAGAGCATTTCAATGAAAACTATATGGAATCGGGCAAGTTTCCCAAAGCGGTTTTTGCGGGTACAATAGCTAATTTCAATACAGTTAATTTGAAAAAAGAGGGCATTTATCCCGTGACTATTGCTGGAAACTTGACGATGCACGGTGTAACAAAACCCGTAGAAGCAAAAGGAAATGTGACCGTTAAAGGCGGAGCTTTGACAAATGCAAAAGCGGCTTTTAAGGTTTCTATGGCAGATTTTAACATTTCTATTCCATCTGCTGTAAGAGATAAAATTGCAAAAGAAGCTAAAATTGACATGAATTGCGTTTTACAATCTTTATCTAAGTAATTCATTTTCAAATATTTACAACTTTCCGTAAATTTCAGACTTACGGAAAGTTTTTTATTAATCTCTCTTGATTCTAATCTAAAATTAAACTTGCGAATGAAAAAGAAACTTCTACTCTTAATGCTACCCCTCAGTATTTTCACACAATTCAGCTTTGCTCAAAGTAGCCTACTCGATGAATTGGGTGGCGATGAAAAGACGACGGAATACGCCAAATACAGCTTCAAAACCAACCGCATTATCAATATGCACTCCCTTGAAAATACGGCTGAAGGTGTCTTAGATTTTAAAATTTCACACCGTTTTGGTGTCGTTGATGAAGGGATTTATGACCTTTTTGGTATGGACGTTGCCACCCAACGCATTGGTTTTGACTACGGTATTACCAATGATTTGACTGTTGGATTCAATCGTAACAGTGTCAAAAAAGCATTAGATGGCTTCATAAAATACCGTTTGCTGCGCCAAAGTACAGGCAAAGTCAATATGCCTATTACCCTTTCTTTGCTAACAAGTATCGCCGTAGAAACCCAGAAATGGGCTGACCAAACCCGCGAAAATTACTTTTCATCACGCCTTTTTTACACCAATCAGATATTGATTGGGCGTAAATTCAATGATGTTTTTACTTTGGAACTCGCGCCAACAGTCGTGCACCGCAATTTAGTAGCGACCAAAGGTGAGAAAAATACCGTTTATGCGATGGGCATTGGTGGTCGAATTCGCTTGAATCGTCGGACAACTTTTAATGCAGAATACATTTATGTCTTGCCAAATCAACTAGGCAATGGCTATAAAAACTCGTTGTCTATCGGTGTGGATATTGAAACAGGTGGTCACGTTTTCCAATTGCATTTTACGAACTCTACTTCTATGTCGGAATACAGTTATATCACTCAAACGGAGAAAAATTGGGGAAAAAATGCGGTGCGTTTTGGTTTCAATGTATCGCGCGTATTTACGATTTATGATGCGAAGAAGAAAGCATTAAAGAAATGATTTACAATGGTTTATGCTAACACGAATGGTACAAATTACACGAATTATACGAAAATTGTTTTCTTTTAATTCGTGTAATTTGTGCCATTCGTGTTAGACTAATTCATAACTCATAACTTTCAATAAACCGCCGATAAATTTCCGACCCCCTCAGTATCTCTTTGTTACCAATGACGACCAAATGTTTGCGCGCTCGCGTCAAAGCCACATTCAATTTCCTATCCACACCTTCTTCTGAAAGCGACACAAGCGATGCCAATTGAGACACTTGGTTGGTACACAGCGAAATCAAAATCACTTCGCGCGCACCGCCTTGATAACGTTCAACTGTATCAATCGTAATCTTATCGGTGTCAAAATCCAAATCTCGAAGCTTGGCTTGTATTTGTGCAATTTGCGCGCGATACGGCGTAATGACACCAATACTCGAAGGCTGCAAAACTTGATTTTTAGATTGATATATTTTTTCAAATACCTTGACCAATTGCCCTATCATAAGTGCCTCATGCACATTCGTTTTGTTAAAACTATTGGACAAATCTGCTTCTGTATTGATAAACAAAACACGTCGTTCCGAAATTATTTTTTCAAATTGTGTATCACACATATCTAATTGAAAATCAATTTTTTGCAATTGAAACTCATTCATACCTTCGGGCAACACCTTTAATTTTTGTTCATAAAAATGCTGTGATGGAAACTGCATAATATCCGTGTGCATACGCCCTTGATGGCTCAACACATCGTAAGCCCACGACCACCCCTCAGTAATACAGCGTTTGTAAAGCCTTTCAAAAAACGAATGGCGCAGATTTTTTAAGCCTATTTCATGGAGAATGGAATTGTCCGTTGCCGACTCTTCTTCTGGTTGTTGAACAACGGCGGGCAACTGTTTATGGTCGCCAATGAGCGTAAAATGATTGAAAAAAGGCAGCAAACCAACGAGTTGTGGTTCTAAAATTTGAGATGCTTCATCAATGATAACCCGTTGAAAATCAGTGAGTTTC
>JAYTUR010000751.1:0-4632 GCA_043744475.1 Saprospiraceae bacterium
AAACAACCATTCAAAAGGCGATTTTTGAGCGCAGCGAAAAAGAGCCAGTAATATCTCCGAACTCACGTTAATTAACTAAGCGGTCATTAATCTTTACGACCCCTCATCATGTCATCCTCATCATGATTGTGCGTATCTGCAATATCATCATCAAAACGCGGCTTAAAAGGCGACAACTCTTGTCCGAACCGTATCAATTGACGCGAGGCAGAGATGCCCCAAACCAATGCACCGATAGCCAAGACACCTAAACCTTGATAGACTTTTTGGAGTAAAAAGAAATCGTATAAACCATGAAAAAAGATGGCTAAAATGAGACCTGTGAACATATATGTGTTGCGGCGTTCAGGTACAAATTTTGCCAAACCCAAGTAAGCACCCATCAAAATGGCGAAAGCAGCATGTGCAGGAACGGCTGTAAAGGCGCGGCCAATAGCGGTATTGATACCACCCTCCCCCTCAGTATCAAAGATATACATGAGGTTTTCGACGGTTGCGAAGCCCATACCTACCATCACGGTATAGACAATACCGTCCATAGGCTCATTAAATTCGTCGTTGGGATAAATGAAAAAACGAAGCATAATGAATTTAGACAACTCTTCGGTGATACCAATGATAACAAAAGCAAACACCGCTGTATCTATCAAACTATTCTCGTTTTCCCATTCTCGAAACTGCAATTGCAACATCATCGCGGGGATGGTACTGGCGCAACCAGCCACAAATGCCTTGAAAAGAACATTAAATGGTTCTTTTTCGTAGCGGTCTTGCCTATATATCCAATAGCTGATAACAAGACCTGGCAGTATGGCAAATGCGATGAGCAAGTAGGGCATGAATTGATAATTGTTGTGTTAGGTCAATTGACACGACATGAGGACGTTAAGGGAATTTCGAAGTTTCCTTAACGGTAAAACGTGTGAATCCAAGAATCAACTTTGGCACAGTTGCATAAAGCGATTCAGCGTTTTTGCGATACGGTCGCGCGCAGTAAAAATACCCATGTGCGCCACTTTTGGCAAAATGAGAATTTCAGCTGTCGTCGCCAATGGCAGCATTTGAAGACTAATCGAATAAGGAACGGTTTTGTCTTGTTTCCCAATGATAAGTAAGGCGGGGCATTCGAGGTTTTTCAAAACATCTCCGCAGTCAGGTCTCTTCAACATCGCTTCTTGTGCGCCAATAATGGTTAAAGGAGAGTATTGGGTTGCTTTGTGGATAAGGCTATTGATAAGAAACTCATTAGATGTCGCAAACAGGTCAGCAAACAATTTTGGTATCAATTGTTTCACATAAATAACGTGTCCGTTGCGCTTGATAAACTCGATGCCTTTTCGACGTTCTTCTTTTTTATCCTCCGTATCCGCAAACGGATGCGAGTGAAACAAGCCTAAACCCTTCAATACTGAGGGGTATTTTTTAGCGAAAGCCATCGTCACATAACCGCCCAGAGAGTGCCCAACCATAACGCAGTTTTCGATTTTCAAATCGTCTAATATCGCTTTCAGACTGTCTGCCATGAGCTCTACGGTGTGCTCGGGCAATAATCCAGATGCACCAAAACCAGATAAATCGGGGCGAATAATACGGAAATCGGATAGATTTTTGATGAAATCATCCCAAATCGTGCTGTCTTCACATAAGCCATGAATTAAGACCAACGTTTGTCCTTTGCCTTGTAGTTGATAGGCGATTTTTGTTCCCTTAAAATTTACAAAGTGCATATTCCATTCAAATTTGTCGCAAAGTAAGGTGTTTCTTATGAAAACAGGGTGATTCGGAAAAAAAATTGATTGTCAAGAAACATGTCAAGTGTTTTTCCTAATTTTACCGATTCGATGATAGAGATTCAACAAATTAAATTTTATCAGAAAACAACGATGACCGACAATCTTTCACCCAATCAAAAAGCCTTGCGCCGTTTGCTGCGCAACAAACCCGCTCTTTTCGGTTTGGTGGTCATCGCTCTGGCTATTTTGGTGGCTATCCTTGGTTATACCATTTCGCCCGATGCCACGCCTGATGCGAATGACCAAATGCCTTCGGTGGCTTTGAAAAATCCGGGGTTTAAGGTTAAAGTGTTGAAAATTAAAAAAAATAGAGCCATTGAACAGCCTAATTTCGTATCAAAATTGCTCTTTGGCTCTCCTTCTGAGTTTGATTTTATACCGATTAATAAAGCGGATTTTACAGTGGCTCGTCAAGACAGTAGCGTGCAAAACCATAATCCACCGCCTTTTGAAATACTCGAATTTGAGAAATACGCAGGTGAAGACCCTACGACAGGACAATTAATAAAAGGTGTTGTCCAAACCGTAAACCCTGTCAATATCGTTTATTCAGTCAATCCCGACAATGCGAAAATTACCTATGACAAAACGGCTTATCATTTTTTTGACTTGACAAACAAAGCACAAAGCATTGATATTGAAGTCATTAAAAAACAAGTCAACAATCAAATTTTTGAAAAAACTTTCTATCTTGGAACTGATAATTTTGGGCGCGACACATTAAGCCGATTGATTTTGGGGGTGCGTATTTCGCTTTTAGTGGGACTCATTGCGGTCATTATTTCCTTGACAATTGGTATTTTGCTCGGTGCTTTAGCGGGTTATTTTGGTGGACGGATAGATGATGCCATTATGTTGGTCATCAATACAGTTTGGTCAATACCGACGATTTTACTTGTATTTGCCATCGTTTTAGCTTTTGGACGCGGCATTGGTATCATTTTCCTCGCAGTGGGTTTGACGATGTGGGTAGATGTTGCGCGATTGGTACGCGGTCAAGTCATGTCGTTGAAACAAATTCAATTTGTAGAAGCCGCACAAAGTATGGGTTTTGGTACAAGCCGCATTTTATTGCGCCATATTTTGCCCAATATTTTAGGGCCTGTCATGGTTGTTGCCGCTTCAAATTTTGCTACAGCGATATTAATCGAGTCAGGTCTAAGTTATTTGGGTTTCGGTATTCAACCACCGACACCAAGTTGGGGCACGATGTTGAATGAAAACTACGGCTATGCGATAGGAGGCAAACCGATGCTGGCATTAATTCCTGCCGTCGCAATTATGGTCATGGTTTTAGCTTTTAACTTGGTGGGTAACGGTTTTCGCGATGCTTTAGATGTTAAAAGCAAAGAATGACCCCCTCAGTATTTTAAGAAATTTTTAGTCGCCAATACGATATACATGTCGAAATTAGAAGAATGCGAACGCCAATTATTCCTTAAACAGTTGCAAATCAACCGTTTGTTGGACATCACACAAGCCATTAACAACAATGTGAAGGCTGAAGGCTTGTTTGATATGTACAAGTCCTTCTTGTCATGGGAGTTGGGCGTTCGGAAGTTAGCTTTGTTCATTCCTGATATTGGCTCATGGCATTGTGTTGTCCACGAAGGCATTGAAAAAGAAGAATTAGAACAACGAGACATTCATAAATTATTGGCTTCATTTGGCAATACCTTAACCCGATTAGAAAACAACAAACACCCTTTGGCAGCACATTTTGATATGGTCATTCCTGTTTTTCATAAAGAAAAACCCATTGCTTATGCCTTTATCGGCGGTTATGATGCCACCGATTTCAGTAAAGTCCAATTGATAACGACCATCACCAATATCACAGCTGTTGCCATCGAAAACAAACGCCTCTTCAAACGTCAAATTGAACAAGAGCGTTTCAATCACGAAATGACTCTTGCAGGAGAAATGCAGCGGTCACTTGTACCTGATAAATTGCCTAGTAACGGAAAGTTTGAAGTCTCCGCCATTTACAAACCCCATTTTGGCGTAGGCGGCGACTATTTCGACTGTTTTCAATACCAAGAAGATAGATATATTTTCATTGTAGCAGACATTGCTGGTAAAGGATTATCAGCAGCACTGCTCATGGCTAATTTCCAAGCCAATCTCCACGCCATCGTTCGTAGCGCAACAACACCAGAAGAATTTATTCGGCAACTTAACAAAGCCGTCTGGCGTGTCACTAAAAGTGAACGTTTTATCACCATGTTTGTGGCAGAAATGGACGTCAAAACAGGTCGTTTGCGTTATGTCAATGCAGGGCACATGCCACCTATTTTGATAACCAAGGGCGAAACCCATTTGCTGAAAGAAGGCTGTACCATCATGGGGTTTTTCAAAAGTTTGCCCGCACTCGAAGTCGGCGAAATAATAATTGATGAAGAGGCGTTGTTGCTCATTTTTACGGATGGTATTACTGATATTCGCAACGCCGCAGGTGACGATTTTAACGAGGATTTGGTTATAAAATTTACCGAAGAAAATAAAAATCTTTCTGCACGTCCTTTTAATGAAAAACTGATGAAACACATTGACGCATTTCGAGGCGAAGAAGAATATCCAGATGACATCACCGTCTTAACGGCTCAGTTTTTCAAGAAATAATATTTATATTTTCTGACAGTCAAAAATAGGGTTTTCAAAATGAACAACATTTTAAA
Organism: Saprospiraceae bacterium; assembly: GCA_043744475.1. Classification (GTDB taxonomy): domain Bacteria; phylum Bacteroidota; class Bacteroidia; order Chitinophagales; family Saprospiraceae; genus JAAFJT01. The sequence goes on from JAYTUR010000751.1 coordinate 4,472, forward strand.
AACCCTATTTCGTATTGAAAATCAATGCCTTACACTCGACTATCTTTAAAATGATAATTGTTGAAAAATAATAAGCATAAAACTGTGACGATAACTGAGGGGTAGCGTCTCCTTGTTGTCTTAAAAATACTTATTGTTATAACTAATCAAAATCTTAACGA
>JAYTUR010000752.1:0-4630 GCA_043744475.1 Saprospiraceae bacterium
GCTTTTGACCGTATTTATATGCCAACCCTTCAAAAACTAAGGACTGAACTCGCTGAACGGGCAACAAATTGGCGGGACATTGGCTTACTCGCGCGCACACATGGTCAACCCGCAAGCCCGACGTCGTTGGGTAAAGAAATTCGTGTTTTTGTAGAACGCCTTGATAATCAATTGGTTCTGATGAAACAAATACCGTTTAAAGCTAAATTTGGCGGCGCAACAGGTAATTTCAACGCCCATGTTGTAGCTTATCCGATGATAGATTGGCGGGTTTTTGCTGATAATTTTGTTCAAGAATATCTCGGTTTGGAACGCCAACAAGCGACAACACAAATAGGACATTACGATAATTTGGCAGCTCTTTTTCAAGCCATGAGCCGTGTCAATACCATTCTTATTGACTTGTGTCGCGATATTTGGTCATACGTTTCGATTGAATATTTCAAGCAAAAAACGAAGGCGGGTGAAGTCGGTTCGTCCGCGATGCCGCATAAAGTTAATCCCATTGATTTTGAAAACGCAGAAGGCAATTTAGGTCTTGCCAATGCCATTTTTGAACATTTAGCGGCTAAATTGCCTATTTCACGCTTACAAAGAGACTTAACGGACTCGACTGTTTTGAGAAATATCGGCGTTCCTTTTGCGCATACACACATTGCAATGCTCTCTATACTGAGGGGTCTCAATAAGTTGCTTTTGAATGAACAAAAACTCTACGATGATTTAGAAGCCAACTGGATGGTCGTTTCTGAAGGTATTCAAACCATCTTGCGGCGTGAAAATTATCCACATCCTTATGAGGCCTTGAAGGAGTTGACACGCGGCAAAGCAGCAATCGGAAAAAAAGATATGCTTGACTTCATTGACACATTAAATATTGCAGAAGAGGTCAAAGAAGAGCTGCGCCTTCTGTCACCACATACTTATATCGGAATAAAATTGTGAAATGAATAATATTGATTAGTTAACACAAAATATTTAAAGAAAATTGAAATTTTGATGTTTCTTTGTCACAGTAATTTTACCTAATATTTCCATTAATCAAACCTAAATTTTTTACATTTAAAAAATGACATTATGAAAAGAATCCTTACACTTATTTTAGCCATTTTGGTTTTCTTCACTATGAATGGACAAACGACGTTAGCTACATGGACTTTCGAAAGTATCACAACTTCAACAGCATCTGGTACAACACTTAGTATAACGACTGGAACTCCCATAGCTGATGCAGGCGTTTTAACAGCAGGTTCTGCCGTTTCTGCGTTTCATACGAGTTCTTCAACTGTGTATTCTAACCCGGGCGGCAATGGTTCTACAAAAGCATTGAGTAGTAATAACTGGGCTGTTGGAGATTATTACCAATTCAAAGTCGCAACAACTGGATATTCTGGCATCAAGGCATCGTGGGATCAAACAGGGAGTAACACAGGACCCGCACCTTTCAAAATTCAATATAGTACAACAGCGGGTGGTGCTTCTGGCTATTCAGATATTATGTCATACACACTCCCAAATAGATTGCCTAGCGCGACTGGCGCAGTTACATGGAGTTCTACTACACCTATTGCATTAGACTCCACGACATTTAGAGCAGATCTTAGTGCCAATTCTGCCGTAAATAATAAATCCGAAGTCTATTTTAGATTAGTTTGTACAGCTGCTACAGCTATTGGATCTGGCTCAACTTTCGGAAGCGGTGGTACTGGACGAATTGATAATTTTACAGTTACTGCTGTAACAACTATCCCTGTGGAACTTGTTGATTTCAAAGCTCAAAAGCAAAACACAGCCGTCAAATTAGCTTGGTCAACAGCGACGGAATTGAACAATGCCTACTACGCAATCGAACGCAGTGACAATGCTAAAACCTTTGAAAAAATCGGTGAAGTTTCGGGTTATGGCAACAGCCAACAGGCACGTTCTTATACTTTCATGGATGAAAAACCGATGAATGTAGTCAATTATTATCGTCTTCGTCAAGTAGATTTTGATGGCAAAGAGACGGTTTACAAGACGGTTTCAGTTCATTTTGGTCAAAGTACTACAACTAAAGTGTATCCAACTGTTGCAAAAGATAAAATCAATATCGAATTCAGCGGTGACAATGGTGCAACTGATTTAATGGTTGTTAACCTTTTAGGACAAGTTGTAAAAGCACAAAAATTGCAAAATACTGAGGGGGTGTTTCCTGTTAATATCAGCGATTTACCGAATGGTTCTTACATCGTTCGCCTTGTTTCTAAAAACGGTAGTGTTTCACAACGTTTTGAAAAACAATAGTTTGTAAGAATTTAAGACATAAATTTTATTCAAAAAAGACCTATAGCACTCATGTTGCTATGGGTCTTTTTTGTAAAATTCCTTTAACAAAAAATGAAAATATCTTTTTACATTTGGATTTTTAACAATAAAAATGACTAACCAATATGCTAACTAAACTTTCATTGACTTCACTTTTGCTATTAACGCTAAATGGTGCTTTTTCACAAGCAGATATGGAGAAAAAGATTCAAACCCAAATGATACTCGCGAGAGACGGCTCAACAGTCGAAATTACTGAGGGGGTCTTCCAACTCACAAAAAGCCTTTCGATGGAAGGCAAAAAGAATATTGTTATTCGTGGAAAAGGGATGGATAAAACCATTTTGAGTTTTAAAAATCAAACGTCTGGCGCAGAAGGCATCCGCGTTTCAGAATGTGAAAATATTACGATTGAGGACATGACGGTGCAGGATTCCAAAGGCGATTTGATAAAAACGATGCACGTCAAAGGCATGACGTTTAGGAATATCAAAGCAGAATGGACAGGCAAACCGTCTGAAAAAAATGGTGGATACGCCTTGTATCCTGTGCAATGTGAAAATGTTTTGATTGATAATTGTACGGCTCGTGGCGCAAGCGATGCGGGTATTTATGTCGGTCAGTCGAAACAAATCGTTGTAAAAAATTGCACAGCAATAGAAAATGTGGCGGGTATTGAGATTGAAAACTCACTCCATGCTGATGTTTATGACAATGTGGCAGCAGGCAATACAGGCGGTATTTTAGTGTTTGACTTACCCGATTTAGTCCAAAAACAAGGCGGTTATGTGCGTGTTTATCACAATACAATCAAAGAAAACAACTTAAAAAACTTTGCGCCCAAAGGAAATATTGTCGGAAAAGTACCCGATGGTACAGGCATCTTGATATTGGCAACCAATCATGTAGCCGTTTTTGATAATCAAATTATCAACAACAAATCGCTTGGCGTGGGTATCATTAGCTATTTTATGACTGAAAACAAGATAAAAGACAAGGACTACTACCCTTATCCGACGGCTATTTATGTGCACGACAATAATTTTGAACGTAAGCATAAAAGAGCCACATCAAAAGGTCGGTTCGGTCAGATATTTATGTTCAAACTAAAATTTGGACGGAATGTGCCTCATATTTTGTACGATGGCATTGTTGACCCAAAGACTAAAGATGCAAATGGAAATATCAAACCTGAAAGCCGTATTTGTATCCGCAACAATAAAAACCAAACTGTTGCAAATTTAGATGCTGAAAATGATTTTAAAAATATCAGTAGAGACGCATCGTTATTTGATTGCGAAATGGAGAAGTTTTGATGAACTACTGATTGTGCGGATACGACTGATTAGTGGTCAAAATAAGTCATTAGGAGAAATTCAAAAATGCCATCGTATCCACCCCGTCTGCATAATCAGAAAGGCTTGGTTTTTGGGCTTCGCCAAAATAAAAAGAGGGTAAGCCTTCTACCTGAGCTTTAGTGACAATGAGTTGAATGTCATCGCGTCTTTCCCACAAATTTATTTTCAAATCCGTCAAATCATCGTAGTATTCATAGAATAAAACGGCTATTGGCGAAGCAATCTCGATGGTTTCTCGCATCAAAATACAACCATTGGCTTCGTGGTGTATCTTATTGAGAATCAACAAAGTAAAGTTGTAATCAAAATTATTTTTGTACTTATCATGCTGAACAATTTCTCTAAATTCATGAAACGCCTCTAAAAGTGGATGAAAATTGTAACCCGTTGGCACATAGATTTTAGACACATTGCGGCAACCTAAACCGAAATAAGTAAAAACATCAAGCCCCAAAAGAGCTAAATCTTCGGGTGTTTCAGACCCCCTCAGTATTGCGACCGCATTTCGGTTTTTACGGATAATGTGCGGATATTTTCCAAAATAGGCTTCAAAATAACGGGCTGAATTGTTGCTACCTGTAGCAATGACGGCATCAAAATCTTTTAAGAACCCCTCAGTAATTTCGAGAAAATCAGCCGTTCGGGGGTCAATATCTTTCAACAACTGAAACAAATAAGGCAATAAATAAGGGTCTTTGTCTGAAATCTTAATTTTAGCTTTATTGCCCGAAACAAATACACATAATATATCGTGGAAACCGACAAGCGGAATATTACCTGCCATAACTAAACCGACTGTTTGGGGCTGTGGATTAACATGATTTGGTACTAAATAATCATAGTTTTTAACCCAATTTTCTAGTAATTCTTTATTTAAAAAGTGGGTCGCTATCTCTTGAATGGCTTTTTTTTTGATTGTCTATTGTGAACCACGAGTTATTATTTGCCGTGCGGCGCATGACGGTTTC
>JAYTUR010000753.1:0-4629 GCA_043744475.1 Saprospiraceae bacterium
GTTGCTTTTCCATTTTTATCAATACACATCCAATTGTCCGCCTTTTTAATTTTGACACGCGCAATGCCATTTTTGAACTGTTCAGCCATTTCATACTGAGGGGGTATGACCAGCCTTCCCGTTTTATTAATATAGCCGTAACGGTTTTTGGCATCAGCAATCAAAGCCATATTTTCAGCAAAACCATAGGCATAGCTAAATTGCGGTTTAATAATCATAGTGTTATTGGCATCAATAAAACCCCATTGTCTCCCGACTTTCACGGCTGCTAAATTTTCAAGAAATACATTCGCATCATCATAAGTCGGTTCAATAACCACTTGCCCTTTGGCATTTTTATAACCATATTTCCCTTTCTTTGAAAAGGGTGTAAGTCCTTGTCTATCAATTGGTTTTGCAATCGATTTTGCAATCGGTTTCGGCACTTGACTTTTAAAACCCTTAAAACAATTTTGTTTAATCACTGCTCTATCCGCCGCTGTCAATACAGAATCTGCCCACTTCCATTTTTCCAATTTATTGAAATACATACAAGCCGAATCCTTTTTCCCTTCACCCAACAATCGCACACCCGCATTCCAAAACGACACCGGCACATTTTTGCAAAACGAAGTCGAGTCATAACCCGCATTGCGCATCCCCCTCAGTACCTCCGCTTCTATAGGCTGTGTTTCCATTGAAAAATTGTATTGTGTAAAATAGTTCTGTATGGTTTGCGCTGCCGTCGAATCCATTGTCAAAGAATCCGCCATCACATTGCCTCTATCTACCACATCACAGGCTAAGTTCTCCACAAAAAGGAAAAAATCATTCTCATTAGCGATGCACAATGTCTGCGTTCTATAATTAATTTTCACACCATTACAACTATCCGCCCTTGGATTATAGCTCAAAACGACTAAAAACGCCACTAACCATATCGGTATTTGCCACAACAACACCCGTTGCCACAAAGGACGGCGCGGCGGCTCACCCGACGGCTCGTCGAGTTGCAGCTTGTCAACCATCGTATGCAGCTCCGTTTTGATGCCCTCAAAAGGGGATTCAAAGGATTGATTGCTTTGGAACGATTGGCTTTCGTCGCCTATGTTGCTGTTAGACTCCATTTGAGTATTTTAAACGTAATGTTTCATATAGCCCACGAGAATCATTATGAGCGCGCTCTCGTCATTGCGAGCGCACTCTCGTCATTGCGAGCGGAGCGAAGCAATCTGTATAACTTCAGCACCGCATTATTGCTTCGTTCAATTGCTTGTTTAAAGACTCTGCAAACAGTTAAACAGATTGCTTCGCTCCGCTCGCAATGACGAGGGGGGAGTGTGCAATGACAAGCGCTATCATTTTATTTCCTTAAACTTAATTTCAATTCATTCAATCGTGTTTGCACCGCCGTTTGCGCCTTCGTCAAGTCCAATAATTCATTAATCGCTGTATCAATTTCATTATTATCAATGCGAATATGCAATGCCCGTTTAATATCTTCCAATGTTTTAGGGGCTTCGCGCTTATTTTTTTCCAAAATTTCAAGCGCCACAATGTCCCCTTTGCCGCCACCGCGCGATAGACTGCGCAACTCCGTGATTAAGTTTTGCCGCTTATTGTCGTCTTCAACGCCTCGTTTCAATTCATTGATAATCATTTGCAAACGCAAATCATCGAAGGCAACCGATGTGTCGAAGTCTTCGCCCCGTTCTTCCGCTGCTTTACGAGCCGCCGCGAGATTGTCTTGCAAAACCTTGTCCCATGCCGTTCTAACACGTTCATATACTGAGGGGTGTGTTTTTTCTAAAAAATTCAACAAAGCAAGACGTGCTGTATTAGGCAATTTGCCTTCCAAAAACCATGATAAACGATTGATTTTAAATAAATTATCGAGATTGACCAAGCCCAATTCATCGCCATTTTTACCATGATAATCCGCTATCAAATTGCCAAAAAACAAGGTTGTATCCCAATGCAAAATAGGAGGCACAGCACACGCCGCCAACCACAGCAAAAGCCGTGTATCGGTTTTGCCATTTTTATAAACCGTAAATTCAGCTTCTAAATGCGCCAAAATAGCCTCGCCACTCAGTTTGTCGGGCAATTGAATGGGCGCATCATCGGGGTCTTTGTCTTTGCGCCAACGCCTAAAATCAGGGGCATCAACCGCATCAAACGTATCGGGCAAAGCCGCCAAACCTTTTAAATTGGCGGGTAAAATGCGGAATTTAGTCGCCAATTGCCGTTCCATCGCATTCCATTCCATTGGTGCGCGCGGCGTTATCAAAGCCCGTTGCCGCCACGCATCAAAAACAGTTGTCCACGCCATCAATTCATGCGCTTGTGGATTCATCAACGAAGCCGCTGTACCAACCACCACCAATCGAGAAGTGCCCAACCGATGCGCCAATTCATTAAGCCGAACGCCCTGCCGATGCGCTTCGTTCCAACACAAACGGATGTCACCATCATAAAAATAGCGTTCAATCAGCACCTCGCTATGTGCAAGGGTGCGGTACAATAAATCAAAAACCTGCGCGCGGTGGTCATTGGCATTATGCACATCAATGAGGAACAAATATTCGTCTGCCCGAGTCGGCTGACGGTAACGGAAAGTGGCTAAACCGCCCTTTGCAATCGTTGCTTTTATCGTTCGGTTGGCATCAAAAATAAGTTGTTCGATTTCAGAACGTCGTCTCAATTGTTGTGTAAAACGCGCAAAAATGGCATTAAAATTCACCTTTTCTGCACCAGCTATGCGTATTTGCCAAATAAACGGCGCAGTCGTATTGGGTTTGCGTTCAAGGTTTGCTGCATCTTGTTCCGCTTGTTTTTCTTCTTGTTTTTGCTCTTCTATAAGCTTTAAAATATGATAAATGGCTCTTAAAAACACGGCAACAAGAAACATTATTGCCCATTTCCAAGCCGACATAAAGGCATTTCGGAACGACAGTTTTGTTTCGACTTTGGGTATTAATGTTGAAATATTGGGTTGATGATTGTAGTTTTTTGTCGCTACTACATCGTTTGACTGAGGGGTTGTAGATTGACCTACATTTTCTTGAACTTTGAAGATATAGTTAAGTGTATCACAAGTCCCATTTGTTAAACAGATAGTGATGTCAAACGTATCATCGCCAACGGCAATAGGGTTATAAAACAGCGTTTTTTGAACAGAATCAACTTTAATTGAAGCAAATGGGTGTGTTTTTGTCGTAGAAATATCAGACATGGATTGAATGACTAAATTGGAGTCAATCAATTTTAGGCTTTCATTTATGGACATTGAACGCCCTGCGGCATCACGTTTTAGGTCAACAATGACGTTGAAAAACGGTTTGGATGTTTCAGGTTTAACAACTGTTGGGGGTTTAATAAATTGCCAAACCAACCACAGCATAATGACTGCTATCAATGCCAAAACTGCCCATTTTAAGGCTTTTTTCCACCAAATAGGCTTTTGTACTGAGGGGGGTAGGGGAGCAAAACTGTTTAAAACCCTATCAAAAGTCTCATAAAAATCGGTTTGTTGCTGTGGCGAGGTGACGATGATGGGTGCAATTAGTGTTTTCAAATCCGAAAAATCCGTCCCTTCGGGCAAGGCTTCGACGAGTTGCGTTATGCGCAGATAAGCATCAATGCCAGAAGACTGACCCTTCGCTTTCCAAGCAGTGAGTAAGGCATTAAGGAAGGTGTATGTGTGCGGATTTTTCATAATTTTTTGATACCAAACAACGACGAAGTTAGAAACTTTGTCGTTGTTTATTCACGTTTACAGTTCTTTCAAAGCCTTTAAATCTTCTTGTGTTTTAGCCAAAACTGAATACGACGTGTCCAGCTGCACCTTTTCATCAGAAGACAATTTGCCGCCTAATTTGTCAACCGGGAAGCCAATAGACGTGAGCAAAACTGCCCAAGCGAGCATCTCCGCCGTAGCCGGTTTTTTCTTCAAACCGAGGTCGCGTGTTTTTTGAAAATGGGTGACAAGTGCCGTAGCTTTATCATTGGGAATACCCGTTTTCAAGGTTAAAATGCGTATTAACTCTGCTTTTTCAGGGAAATCAATATGAAAATAGATGACACGACGAAGGAAAGCATCAGGCAAGTTCTTCTCTGAATTAGAGGTCATAATGATAATTGGACGCACCGCAGCCTCACTTTTGAACTCCTCGTTATTGAATTCAGACACTTTGAAACTCAATTTTTCAATAGCCGCCAATAAGTCATTGGGAAAGTCGCGCGGTGCTTTGTCAATCTCATCAATGAGGACAACGACGCGTTTTTTCTCCTTAATTGCTTGACCCAAAGCATTGAAATGAACGAAAGGGCGCACCATATCGAGTCGCTCTTGAGGCGTTATACTGAGGGGGTCAATTTTGGCATTTTGACTGAATTGAAAATGCGCCAACGCATCGTACCGGTAGAACAAATCCGTCGCCGTCGAAGTCGTTTGGGCATTAAAAACCAAAGGTTCGCCTAAGCCAAAAAAATGAGCAACGTGGTAAGCCAATTGCGTTTTACCTGTTCCGGGTTCACCTGTCAACAGCAGCGGCTGACCAAGTGCAAGGGAGACATTGACCGCCGCCTTCAAACCTTCAGAAGGGAAGTAAAGCGAAGGTTTATTAAGGTTTTCATTGGCGATAAAAG
>JAYTUR010000754.1:0-1191 GCA_043744475.1 Saprospiraceae bacterium
TTAAAAATGACAAACAAGTGATAATGAATTTTTTTAAACACCCAGATCTGGGATTCTATAACTAATCAACGCTCGAATGTATAAAGTTTTGGAAAGGTAGGTAAAACGTAGGTAAAATCTATTTGAATCATATAGAAATCAGTGAAAATCCGTCATATCAGCCCAATCAGTGGTCTATTATTTTTTAATTAATTGCATTGTTTCTGGATTCCAACGAATTGCCGTGTCTTGATTATAGCTATCGTTGCACAACAGCGCAGGAGCGGCGGCGCGATAACCAAATGTTGCATCTTCCATCACCGTGCCTTTGGTTCTGATGGCGTTGAAAAAATTAGCAAAATGGTCATACGGTCCGCCTAAATAGTCTTTTTCGGCAGCAAAAGTGTATTCTTCGGGCGGCAAAATGCGTTTTCTATCCGACATCGGCTTTCCCGCTTTTTTCATTTGTTCAATCATAAAAGGGTCGTCTGATGTTGTCGATTTATTTCTCTTCACCGTCACACTGTCCCACGTAATGTCCATTGAACCCAAACTGCCGACCAATTTCAAATACGTTGTGCCACTCGTGCCATCAATAAAATTGCAACGCAAAGACAAATTAAAGGCTGGATGCGCCGTACTTTGCGGATAATCAAACGTGCCCAAGAAGACATCAGGTACTTCTCGCCCATCTTTCCAATAGCGCAAACCACCTGCCGCATAGATTTTATTAGGTCCAAACGAATTGGTGATAAAATGCAGACTCGAAAACAAATGCACGAACAAATCTCCCGACATGCCTGTGCCATAATCCAAATAGTTGCGCCAACGGAAAAAACGTTTTTCATCAAATGGGCGTTTGGTTGTGTTGGTGATATACGTCTCCCAATCAACTGTTTGTGGTGAAGCATCTGCGGGAATCGGGTATTGCCAAGCGCCGGTTGGTGAATGACGTGCCCAAAAACCTTCGGCGTAATTCAAATCGCCGATGACACCTTCTGCCAGTAATTGCCTCGCTTTTTCATTGCCCAAAGACGACACGCCTTGACTGCCGACTTGAAAAACCTTTCCCGTTTCCTTTTGCGCTTTGATAACCGCCGACCCCTCAGTAATTGCGTGCACCATTGGCTTTTCGCAGTATACATGTTTGCCAGCTTTCATGGCATCAATCGAAATCTGTTGGTGCCAATGGTCAGGCGTTGCCACAATGAC
>JAYTUR010000755.1:0-18141 GCA_043744475.1 Saprospiraceae bacterium
GCTAAAATGTATAAAAAACTCCGCCTCATATTAGGCGACCAGCTTAATAACAACCACTCATGGTTTAAGGAAAAGGATGCGGAAACGCTTTACGTTTTAATGGAAATTAAGACCGAACAAGAATATGTGAAACACCATATTCAAAAAGTCATTGGCTTTTTTCTTGCAATGCGGGCGTTCAGTCAAACTATTGAAAATAAAGGTTTTACCGTAAAATATTTCAAATTAGACGATGCGGATAATGCTCAAAGTTTTGAACACAATATTTTGAATTTGATTCAACGCAACGGCATCCAAAACTTTGAATATCAACTGCCCGATGAGTATCGTTCAGATGTTTTATTGAAAAATTTTGCTTGTAAAATTGAAAATACGGAAGGGGTAAAAACAAAAGTGTTTGATACGGAACATTTTCTAAGTATGCGGGATGATTTAGCAACCTTTTTCAAAGGTAAAAAGACTTATTTGATGGAAACTTTTTACCGTAAAATGAGGGTGAAGTACAATATTTTGGTGGAACTCGACGGCAAGACACCCCTCAGTAACCGCTGGAATTTTGATGCTGAAAACCGTCAAAAGTTGCATAAAACCATCACCGTGCCGCAGCCGTTGCACTTTTTCAAGGACGTTTCAGAGATGGTTTTATTACTTAAAAAAATGAATGTTGAAACCATCGGAAACGTTGAAAATGACCGTTTTGACTGGACGACAACCCGTGAAGAAGCCCTACAATTGCTTGACCATTTCATTAAAATTAGGCTCGCTAATTTTGGGACATATCAAGATGCCATGACGCAACGGGATACGCTTTTATTTCATTCCAAACTCAGTTTTGCGATGAATATAAAACTTATCTCACCCTTAGAAGTCGTTGAAAGTTGCGTGAAATATTGGGAAAAACATCAGAACACGATCGATATTGCTCAAATTGAAGGCTTTGTGCGCCAAATTATTGGTTGGCGTGAATACATGCGGGGTATTTATTGGGCGCATATGCCCGACTACGCCACGCTCAATTTTTTCAACCACCAAGCCGACCTCCCGACGTGGTTTTGGACAGGCGAAACGAAGATGAATTGTTTAAAAAATGCCATCGGTCAATCGCTCGATACAGCTTACGCTCACCACATACAACGCTTGATGGTGACGGGTGCTTTTTCGCTATTGTTGGGTGTACATCCCGATAAAATTGACGCTTGGTATCTTGGGATTTACATGGATGCGATAGAATGGGTTGAAATTACGAACACACGAGGTATGAGCCAGTACGCTGATGGTGGCATTGTTGGCACAAAACCCTACGTGGGTTCAGCAAATTACATTGATAAAATGAGCGATTATTGCCAGAATTGCCACTACGATAAAAAATTGCGCTATGGGCATAAAGCCTGTCCTTTCAACAGTTTGTATTGGGATTTTTACGATAGGCATCGTGAGAAATTGGTAAAAAATCCCCGTATTGGGATGATGTATCCAATGCTCAATAAAATGTCGCCTGATGAGTTGGAAAAGATTTTGACGCAGGCAGAGTTTTATAAAACGAATGTGGATGATTTGTAACTTCCCCCTCAGTATTTTGAGCTTTTGGGTAATGTCGTAAATATCCAATTGGCTATTTTAGTTTTAGTTTTTGCCCATTTTGACAAAAATACGTCGCTCGACCACCCACGCGAATCATCGTTATCGCCTCTTTTCCGCAAGGACATTTGCCGCTGAATTGCGGTTTTCCCCAACCGCGAGCGTGCAAAATAAAATCATCGGGCAGCAAATCATAGTTCGCTTCGGCATCAATTGTCGTTTTTACAATGTATTGCATTGCAGCATGAATTTCAGTAATGACCTCCTCAGTAATTTCGGATGACCGGGTTTCGGGATGCACTTTTGCGCGGTACAAAACATCATCGGCGAGCCAATTGCCAATACCTGCAACGATACTTTGATCAAGCAGAACGGACTTTATGGCGGACTTTTTTCGGGTCAAATTTTTTGAAAATTCTTCTTTTGAAATCAATAGCACGTCGGGGGCAATACCTTTTTTCTTTAAAAATTCAGTTGGGTCGTCCACGATGCCGATGCGCTCAAATTTGCGCGGACAGATGAAACCTAAGCGAAAACCGTTAGTGAAATAGAAAACCATACGGGCGTGTCGAGGCGGTTCTTCGTGTTCGTTGAAATAGTGCAAATCACCGGACATACCGAAGTGCATATAGACCCATGACGATTTATCAGTTTTTATAAACAGATGTTTTCCAACGCGGTATGTTTTAATAAACTGCGCCCCCCTCAGTATTTCTCGCATTTCGTCGAGGTCGTTGAGGAGCAATTTACGGGGATCTTCGCACGTAAAATCAGCGATAGTTTGCCGCATTGAAGAGGCTTGGATGTAGCGGCGGTAGGTTTCGACTTCGGGTAGTTCGGGCATTGTTTTTTTACGTGCCGCCAATTGGTAATTGGCGTTTAAAAAGTTAAATCAACTCGATAATTTGTCATATTGATTATGAATAGCTAAGAAAATTACGCCAATCAACACCGCAACAACAGTCAAAATAGTGTTCAACAAACCATCAATGCCGAAGGAAAGTTTTATCAAAATGGTAGAAATGATGAATCCAGAATTGCGAATAACTTTGTTAAATTCGTCGGTGTGAAGGAATGAAATGAGGAGCAGAAGGACATCAATGAGGATTAAAATGGTGAAAAATTCGTCAAAAAATATCTTGTTGATGTCTCGAATTGAGCCGACCATTTGACTGATGGAAAAAAAGTTTTCGTAAATCCAATGCCCAAAATTTATGGTTGCTAAAACCAAAAATAGTGGTACAAGAAACGTGGCAATGGCTTTTTTCATGGTAATAAAATTGGTCATTTCCTTGCTTTTGACACGGATTTCACCACTTTTATCCGTTTTTTTAGGGTTTAAACGATAAAAAATAAGGATTAAAAAAAAGAGTAATAATACGGCAACGATGTCATAAGTGAATTGCAAATCGTTTTTCACGGTAAACCAATCGGAGGTAAATTCTAATTTTGACAGGTCTTTGAATATACGTCGAATGACGATGAGCGTGATGATTTCATACTGTTTGCCGATGTAGAGGCTGATTGAACGCGGCAAATAATGCACTAAAAGATAGACTTCGTAAATCAAAATGAAGGAAAATGGCGTATAAATCGCCACAATCGGATTTTTCAGCAGACCCGACGTGTCGCTAATTTGCAGCCAATGCAAATCCACCAAAGCGATGAGTATCAGATGGATGATAAAACTCGCAATCGCAATCCAAATAATCACCGATTCGCTCTTTTTTCGGGTCTCTTCTGAAAGCACTCTAAGGTGTAAAGCGTCCAGAATTTGAAGTCCTTTTTTCATACTTTTCGAGTCATTTCTGTTCAACGACGAATTCTACTCGGTTATAACCATGTTTTGGGTCGAAAGTTTTGCGGCACTGTTCATTGGATACCGCTGAGGTCTTTATTTTTAGTTGACCAAGGGGCAACATTGATGCGTAAACTGGATAGGGCTGTAATAATGACCGGCAACAATGATATTTCTATCGTTTATGGGGTCTTTTCTCATAGCATTGTGCTCGTGAAAGTCCACAATAACCACCAGTTTATTTTTCAAAGACTCATTGATAGACCAATCCAATGTTTTAAAAAAATCAGGATTAATTGTAAAAATAGAATCCTTCAAAGAAAACTTAAAGGAGCTTATGACAAGACGAACGTTGTTAAAGCCCGCTTCTTTAATCATTTTGAAGTGCTTATCCTTCATTCTGGCTTTTGAGAAATCTTTCCACAATGGGTCATATCCGATGATGTTGACACCTCTGCCAAGTTTTGCATTCTGCTCGAATGCTATGCCTTTCCCCAAAGCCTGTTGCGCCTTCGTATGCCAAATGGATAATATAAAAAATACAAATACTAAAACTTGAATACGGCTATTTATTTTTGAGTACATTTTATTTTTTTTATTTGGCGAACATATATGGTACTATATTTTTCGTAAAACTAAAATTAGTGCCATTACCGCTAATCAAACCAAACTCTGTCGTCCCATCCCATCGTTTCACACCTTCCTCGTAATCCACCTGTTCTTGTCGAACCACAGGCTTGTACCATGCCTGTCTGCTTACGCCAAACAATCCGCTCAAATGCGCCATCCCGATATGCGGGTGTTTCTGGCTCATCTTTTCTACTGTTCCCTAAGAGGGGCTCCAGTCTTTTTTCGCAAATCGACACCATACTTTTCTTTGCCGATGTCAAGAAGCATTTCTAAGGCTTCGTTTTTCAGTTGCTCATATTGAAGTTTCTCCTCTAAGGCTTTATGCTGTTTTTCCCGCTCCTGCAATTTCGTTTCTCGTGTCATATGTAATCCTGGTTTATGTTTTGTCACGCACTCATGATATGCCCAGCGTATCCAACGCTGAAACTCTCGCCGTTCAATTCTCAAAGTTAACAAGATTTCTTTTAATGTCAAAAAACCCAGGTGCCATTGCTGCACCACGCTACGTTTCATTCTCGCATTCCAACGTCCTTCTGATAGTTTTTTCAACTCTTTGATTGTCATTATTTTAACTGACTGATGTCAACCTATTTCAGGACGATACAATCTTTTATTTAATGGAAATTGTGTTTATTCATACAAATAAGAGCATTGTATAGCTCTGAATTTGCATATTTTAATGTCGTTTTCAAACTCTATGAAACTAAATCTCATTGTCTTCCGAACTGCGGATATGCCTCGATCAGTCAATTTCTACAGTATCTTGGGTTTAGAATTTGACTATCACAAATACGAACAAGGCATTTAGAACTATTCAACAAAAATAGAAGAAACCATTTTTGAAATATATTCTTTATTGAAAAATCAATTGGAAGCATATATTTCTACAAGGCTCAGCTTTAAAATGGTGGATTTTGAAGAAAAAATAGCACTTTTGAGCAATTTTATTGTCTCAAAACCGATTCGAACTGAATTTGGTTTGTGTGCAATATTAAAAGATGCAGACAGTAGAAAAATAGAAATTTATAAAATATGACCAAATTACAAAATTACGCCCTCGGCAAATGGCATCTCCCGACTGGTTCGGAGACCCCGCAGTATAATGCCCTCAACAGCAACTTAGTGAGCGTCGCAGGTGACTTTTCAGATTACGGAGCGATGTGCGATTATGCTCGAAACGTAGGAGGGAAAGCCCTACGTCAAATGACGTTTTTTGAACGCGGCATGATACTTAAAAAACTCGCTTTGTTTTTAACGGATCGAAAACCGACATACTATAAGGTGTCGGCACTTACAGGCGCAACAAAAACGGATTCGTGGATTGATATTGATGGTGGCATCGGCAATTTGTTTGCTTATGCCAGTTTGAGGCGGCAGTTAGGCAACGAGACTTTTTATGTGGACGGTGCGGCGGCAAAATTGGGTAAAGAAGGTACGTTCATTGGTCAACACGTCTGCGTACCGAAACAAGGCGTGGCGATTCACATCAATGCTTTCAATTTTCCTGTGTGGGGTATGCTCGAAAAATGTGCGGTCAATTGGCTTGCGGGCGTTCCTGCTATCGTAAAAGCGTCTGAAATCACCTCTTTTGTAACGGAATCGGTTGTTAGAGACATCGTTGCAAGTGGTATTTTGCCCGATGGTGCGCTGCAATTCATCGGAGGACGAGGGCATGGTATCTTAGATTTTGTAACGATGCAAGACGTTGTGACCTTCACAGGTTCGGCTTCAACGGGCAAATTACTAAGAGGTTTGCCACGTATCAACGACTTATCTGTGCCGTTTACGATGGAAGCCGATTCGCTGAATGCTATGATTTTAGGTGAAGATATTACGCCTGATATGCCCGAATTTGATATTTTTATTAAAAATGTGCGCAACGAAATCGTCGTCAAAACGGGCCAAAAATGTACCGCAGTGCGGCGTATCATCGTGCCGTCTCGTATTTTGGAAGACGTGCAAATCGCTTTGGGTATTGAATTGCAAAAAGTGACGATTGGCGACCCCTCAGTAAAAGGCGTTCGCATGGGTGCATTGGTCAATCAAACCCAACGGCAACGGGTGCATGAGAACATCAAAAAACTCTTAAAAGTATCGTCCATTGTTGTCGGTGATTTAGAAAAATTTGAGGTTGTTGGCGCAGATAAAATAGATGGTGCTTTTTTACCACCCATTCTTTTGCTCAATGAAAAACCGTTTGACAATACAGAAAGCCACGAAATTGAGGCTTTCGGACCCGTTGCAACGCTGATGCCTTACAATAATTTGGACGAAGCGATTGCTCTCGCAAACAAAGGTAAAGGCTCGTTGGTCTCTACAATTTGCAGTTACACCCCCTCAGTATGTCGAAACTATTTGATGAACGCGGGGGCGTTTCATGGCAGAATTTTATTTTTAAACCGCGAATCTGCAAAGGAAAGCACAGGTCATGGTTCACCCATGCCATTGATGACGCATGGCGGACCCGGTCGGGCTGGTGGCGGCGAAGAAATGGGCGGTTTACGCGGCGTTTTTCATTATTTGCAACGTGTTGCCGTTCAAGGACATCCGACCATGATTTCGCAAGTGACGCAAAACTATCAAGTCGGTGGTGCTTATATTTTAAAAGAAAAACATCCTTTCCTTCATTATTTTGAAGAATTAGAGATTGGTGAAACCTTAATTACGGGAAAACACACCATAACCGAAGCCGATATTGCCAATTTTGCAGAACTCACAGGTGATAAGTTTTATGCCCACACCGACCCAACGGCTTTGGACGGCACGCCTTTCACAGGCATCGTCGCACATGGTTATTTCATTTTGTCCAAAGCCGCAGGGCTGTTTGTAGAACCGCAAAAAGGTCCTGTTTTGTTGAATTATGGACTCGATGAATGTCGTTTTATGAAGCCTGTTTACCCAAATTCAACAATTGGCGTTCGTTTGACATGTAAAGAAAAAATAGATGTTGAACAAAAAAAAAACGATACCTTACCGCCGCGTGGCATCGTCAAATGGCTCGTTGATGTGTATGACGAAACGGGTGAAACGGTGGCTTTAGCGACGATTATGACGATGGTTCGGAAAGCCCCATAACCCCCAAAGGGGGAATTTTTAACTCTTAATTCATAACTCTCGATAATGGATAATACACAATTAGGTCACGTCAATACGACGATAAACAGCGGCATCGCCACCATTTCTTTTTATCATCCTGCGCATAACTCATTGCCAACCAATTTGTTAAGTGCCTTAACAGAGCAAATTACAGCAGTCGGAAATGACCCCTCAGTATTGGTCGTCATTTTGAAAAGTGAAGGCGATAGAACGTTTTGTGCGGGTGCGAGCTTCGATGAATTGATGGCGGTTCAAGACATAGAATCTGGTAAACAGTTCTTTTCTGGTTTTGCCAATGTCATCAATGCGATGCGGAAATGTCCAAAATTCATCATCGGACGCGTACATGGCAAAGCTGTGGGCGGAGGTGTTGGTTTGGCTGCCGCAGCGGATTACTGTATGGCGACGACGCATGCGACAACAAAATTGAGCGAATTGGCGATTGGCATTGGTCCTTTTGTCATTGGCCCTGCCGTTGAACGCAAAATGGGGCTTTCGGCTTTTTCTCAAATGGCTATCAATGCGACAGAATGGGTAACGGCTGATTGGGCAAAACAAAAAGGGCTTTTTACTGAGGTTTTTGAAACAACAGAACGGCTGGATGCCTATATCTCCTATTTTGCAGATATTTTGAAACAATCAAGCCCCGAAGCAATGCGGCAACTCAAGTCCATTTTGTGGACAGGTACAGAACATTGGGATGACCTTTTGGCTGAACGGGCGGCAATCAGTGGGGCATTGGTCTTGTCCGATTTTGCGAAAAAAGCGATTGGAAAATAACCTACTTTAACAAATATGACGCAAGTTCAAAACTTGCGTCATGTTGTTACCTACCACACAAAGCGCAAAGCATATGCTTGTTGACCACCTTCGTTATTGTGCAATTCTTTTCCAGCATTCACCCCACCCATGGCTTCATAAAAGCGGCGAGAAGGTAAATTGGCCTCATAAACCCATAAATAAACGCCTATTTGAGGATAATTTTCACGCGCCCAATCAATGGCTTTATGAATTAATTGCTTGCCTATCCCATGCCCTTTCAAGTCAGGTCGAACGTGTAAATTGTCAATCAAAGAACCCCATTCAGTATCAAAAGCGCCATAAACACAAGCAAAACCCGCTAATTCATTCTCTTTTATTGCCACAAGAGCAAATTGATTGTATGTTGGGTTGGCAAAACGCGCTTGCCAATAGTTTAATCTTTCTGTATAGATATCGCCGTCAAGGTAGCTATCGTTCATCAAACCTCTGTAGGTATTGCGCCAACTTTCAGCATGGAGGTTAGCAATAGCGGCGGCATCGTTTATATCTGCTATTCGATAAATCATTTTCACTTTTAATTATCCGATAAATAAAGACTGAACTTCCAACCGATTATTATCCGAGTCAAGCGTTTCAAATTCATAATAGCCATCGCCTGTTTTTCGAGGACCCCTCAGTATTTTGAAGCCCGCATTTTGTAATTCAACAGCTTTTTCCTCTACTTCACCCATCGTTTCGACTTCAAAAGCAAAATGAATCAATCCTAAATATTGCTTGTCAATGGTGTCGTTTTGATTAGGTGGAATATTCGGTTTTGACATAATTTCAAGCCGCGCACCTGATTTGAACGTCAAAAAATAGCTTTGAAAACCCGTCGTCGGATTGATGTATTTAGCGTTGGATTGTCCGCCAAAATACGTTTCGTAATAGGCTTTGAGCGTTTCTAACTGGTTTGTCCAAATAGCGATGTGTTCTAATTTCATTTTTATTATTCGTTATTTACATCTTGCTGCATTGTTTTTAACAAAATACCGCTTATACCGCTTCGATTTTCGATCCATACAACCTTCCAAATTCAACAATTGAATATTTCTAAAATCCACCTCCTGACCCTCGCTTTGCAGCGCAATAAAGCCTTCAGTCAACAGTTTGCCATCTATTTTTTGCGCTGGGTCAAAACCATTGGCAACGCCGCCGCCGATTTGTGGTTTAGAATATTGCAGTACCGTATCGCCATTAACAATGTGCGTGATGAGCGAATCACCTAAAACAATGAGTTCACATTTGACCCATTGCTCGCCTTCGTAAGTTTTTGACGTGGAATTGATGCAATGTCGCGGGTCAATTTTCCCTTCAAAAACAACATCTGTTCCGGGCGAACACATATTGCCCGTCGGTCGTGGTTTGCCGTCACCCAATCCTGCAAGTAGTTGAAATTCAATAGAAATGGGCCAATCCTGCTCCTTTGGCATGGTGTGCGGGTCTTGCGAATGGAACATTACACCGCTGTTTTTTAGGGTATAACTCGGCGCATCTTTGCGCCATAAGCCCACAAAACGGTATTCAAACGTCAAATGATAGTAAGAAAATGGTTGTTTGAAATACAAATGCCCAAAACGTTCCCTGAATGTGTCGTATTGGTCATAACGTACTTTAATCAGCCCATCTTCAACCCTAAATGTTTTGCCGTAATTGTCACCGACTTCGTGGTGGTGAATTTTAACAATCCAATCGTTGATATCTTTACCATTGAAAAGGGATTGCCACTCTTTTTTGTCTGCACTTTGCTTTGACGTTGCGCAACTCATAATCGTTATAAGTCCGACAAAAAGAGCTAAAACGAGGCTTTTTTGCTTGAAAAGTGTTGTTTTTTTCATAAAATGATGATTTTAGGTCATTATACGAGGGGGGTATTTTGTTATTTTATCGTCCTAAAAGTAGGTATAAATCATCTATTTCACGGCTTTTACATCTTTATAAGTCATCATAATTTTAAAATTAACACCCTTGCCCATAATAAGCTCCTGCGCCATGTTTTCTAAAATAATGCTTATCCATCAAAGCCTGTTTTATGGGCGGTGTTAAAGGATTAATTTGCAATGTTAGAAACGCCATGCGTGCCAATTCTTCTAAAACACCTGCATTATAGACGGCTTTCATCGCCGTTTTGCCCCATGTAAAAGGTCCATGACACGCCACCAAAACCATTTCTACCTCCTCGGACGATAGGTTTTCTCGCTTGAAAATATCAAGAATTTGATTGCCCGTTTCGTGTTCATAATCGCCTTGAATCATCTCGTCGGTCATCACATCGGTCACTGGTACTGAGGGGATAAGGTGGTCAGCATGGGTTGTACCCAAATTCGGAATCGGACGCATCGCTTGCGCCCACGCAACGGCATAAGTCGAATGTGTATGACAAATGCCACCTATTGTTTCAAAATTTTGATACAAAAGGACGTGCGTTTTAGTATCTGATGACGGACGTTTGGCGGTTGCTTCTACTACCCTATTATCCAAATCCACTAAAACGATGTCTTCAACTTTTAAGTCAGAATACGGAATACCGCTTGGTTTTATCGCAATAATGCCTTCATTTCGGTCAATTTGCGAGACATTGCCAAAGGTATAAATCGCTAAATTTTGTTTTGGAATTTCCATATTTGCCTCATAAACGGCTTGTTTTAGTTGTTTTAAATTCATTTTTTATATTTGTTTAAAGACTAAAAATCAAGCGTTTACAGATTGTAAACACCTATTTTCAGCTAATATGTAAATTGTTTTTTAATAATTTTTTATAATGCGTAAAATATTTACTTTCATCTATTTACTCCTACTTTGGTACTTTAAAAAATCAATTAAAATATTGATGAAACAACCCAATACTGAGGGGTATAATCCTTTTGACTGAAGCTACGTATCGGATATTTTTTACTTATCAATTTTTCTTTGTTTTATCCTTTTTCTTCGGTTTGTTTCTATTCTCTCTATCGTCTTCTGCCCGTCGTTTCTGCATGGTTTCAGTGCGGTCTAATTCTTCAGATTCAGAAAAGGCTTTCCAATCAAACTTTTCATCAAAAGGCGTTAAGGCTTTGGCGGGGTCAAATATTTGCGCATCGGCGGGCAAGGCATTATAAGGTGTAAAATTAGGTTGAGTGGTCAACATATCAGACAAATCCGTTGCCCCTGCATCGTATTGATTAAGGTAAGGCATGTTTAAAATATGCTCAAACGTCTTGAAAATGCTGCCAAAACTATAATGTTCATGCCCAATATAGTTGCGTTTGGTATAAGGCGAAATGACTTGTAAAATGCTGCGGTGTGCGTCCACATGATCCACGCCACCTTGTGCATCGTCTTCGGTGATGACGATGAGCATATTTTTCCAATAAGGCGTTCTCGACAAAAACTCTATCGTTCGTCCGACGGCTAAATCATTGTCCGCCATGTAACTGGCTTGAAACGGAAAACCAGCTTTGGGTCGTTCTGTTGTGCCGTGGTCATTGGGCAACATCAGCGTCAATAACGGGGGTAAATTGTTGTTACTCCACCGTTTTTTAAACTCTTGCATAAACAAATCGGCTCTAAATTGGTCGGGAATCGCCATATTATAAGTCGGAAAAGTACGCGATGTTTTCTCATACAAAGATGTGGGTAGCGGATAATTGACGGTGTATAATTCGCCAATGTATTTCATCGTGCTGTCGCTGTATGCCGCTGCCATTTCGACACCAAAACCGAAATTGAAAAAATCTATATTGTTTCTGCCCAAATGGTCCCAAATAGAACCCGCTTCGTTGTAATCTTCGGGATAAATAGAACCCGCAGAGCCATAAATAGCTAAGTTGCCGGGCGCTTTTGACGAATCCACCAAAGACAATTTACCGCCATAAGCCGCCGCCGTTGATGTTTCGCACCATTCATTCGGATAAGTATTGACCAACCAACGGTGACCATCTGCCGACACATCGGAATCACAATAGAAATTATCAGATAGCGCAAACCGCTTTGCTAAGGCGATGTGATTGCGTAAAACATCTACTTTTGGCAAGTGCACATTGTATTTTTTACTTGAAACAGGCACGCCATTGCCAAAACGCGCTAATGTCGCATCGCCGTCGCCATTGGGTAATTGACCAAAAACCTCATCATAGGTGCGGTTTTCTTTAGCAATAAAAACAATGTATTTTAGGCTGTCGTAAACCGCATTTTTAGCGGCTTTTGTAGAGGTTTGGGTAAAATTGAAATTGTTTTCTACGACTTGAGCCGTTTCCTTTTTCAACGCTTCATCAGACGGAATATCGAATACAGAAACCGAACCGTACATTAATGCGCCGATATAACTACCCACATCGGTCATTCTAAAGTTTTTACCACCATTGGGTCCACTGCCAAAACCTTTTGCGTTGGCAACGATGAGTTTTTTGCCATCGTTGCTCACTTTTATTTTAGAAGGAAACCAGCCTGTGGGAATATGACCAATAATATTCAGGGTTTCAGCATCAATCACACCCACCGCATTGACACCTGATTCTGCTACGAAAAGACGTTTTTTATCTGGCGACAATGCCACGCCGAAAGGAATAACGCCCCGTAAATTGCCCAAACGTGCGTCTATACTGAGGGGTATGTTTTTGACGACTTTATTGGTAAAAATATCAATTGCCGAAATACAATCGTTGTTGCCATTGCTGACAAACACATATTTATCGTTGGCAACAACAGAATTAGGGCTTGCACCACCGACGGCAGGCACATCCTCAATCAATTGACCAACTAAAAAACCTGTTTTGATTTTTGCCATCAGTTGCGGTTGTGGACTTAAGACATCATAAGCCCACACAGAGAAGGCTTCGGGTACATTCGGGTCGCCTAAAGGCGGAATACCTTTTTCGGCATTGCCCTTTATCATTTCTTCTGAACCATATTGCGTTGCGGGATATGGATGTGCCGTTTTTTTAAGGTTTTTGGGGTCTAAATCGGTAAAACGGCTGTATTCAAATACGCCGACATTGGCAACAAAAACCTTTTGTTCACTGGGTGAAAGCGTGATACCAAACGGATAACGCCCTGTGGGAACATTGTGCAATACCTTTTCTTTTTCAAGGTCAATGACCACCATTCTGAAATTCAATTGATCGACCACATAGAGGCGTTTGCCGTCTTTTGTCATCACCATATCGCCCAAATAGCCATTATACGGTATCCTACTGAGGGGGTTATCGGTTAGTGCTTTGACGGCACAGTTGATTTTACCTTTTGGTTTACCCGTTAAAATATCGTATTTTAAGACAGCATTGCTTTGTCCGCCCGCCACATAAACCGTTTTATTGTCGGGTGAAATGGCTAAACCCATAAAACAGGCTTGCAGAATGCCCTCGTCATTTTTTACTCCTTCGGGAATTTGTCTAACCGTTGGATTATCGCTTAAAACATTGGTAATAATGGTAATTGAAAACGGCTTTGTACCTGAATTTGCTGTCACCGCCACGTTGCCATCGGGACTTAAAACCAAACCATAAGGATGCGGTGCGGTCATCAGCTGTTTGCCGCGAGGCGTAATATATCGCCCATTTGGAATAACTGTTTTGCCGTTTTTATCTATTTTAGTTTGTTGATTGCCTGCGGGAGCAGACATTTGCCATGTTTGGGAAACGAGTTGTGGGGTAATGACAATGGATGAGATTGCGCTGTACACCATATAGATAAGGATGTTTTTCATGATTTTGATTGGTTTTATTTTAAAAATCTATAAGAAGCTGTTTTCAAACCTATAATTGTTGTTTCCCACATAGGGGCGACCCTTGCGGTCGCCCTTTATGAAACGGTAAATTTTATATTTTTTACCGCTCACATTGAGGGCGACCGCAAGGGTCGCCCTCAATGTGAAAATTACCCCCTCAGTAAAAATCTATAATTTCTGAGCATCAACAACTGAAATCGCTATCATATTGACAATTTCACGGGTCGTACTGCCCAATTGCAAGACATGAACAGGTTTTTTCAAGCCTAAAAGAACGGGGCCTATTTTTTCAACTTCAGCAATTTCTTTCACCAAATTGTAAGCAATATTAGAGGCAGACAGATTTGGAAAAAGCAAAATATTGGCACCGCCTTCGATGAGCGAACAGAAAGGATGGTTTTCTTTCAGTAACTCAATATCAAACGGCAAATGGGCTTGCATTTCACCATCAACAACCATATTCGGGTGTTTGGCTTTCAGAATGTTCAAAGCCTTCCGCATTTTGACCGGATCATCGCCATCGGCACTGCCAAAATTGGAATATGTGAGTAGGGCAATGCGCGGTTTGATATTAAACTTCTCTACTTGTTTTGCAGCTAATTCGGCAATTTCAACGATTTCTTCAGCGGTTGGATTAAAATTGACCGTCGTATCTGCTAAAAAAAGTGGGCCAAAACGGCTCATAAGGATATACATGCCCGATACTTTTTTAATACCCTCTTGTTGCCCAATCGCTTGCAAAGCAGGGCGAACGGTGTCGGGATAATTGCGGGTCATGCCGCCAATCATCGCATCAGCATCGCCCGCTTCGACCATCATGCAACCGAAATAGCTTCTTCTGCGCATCATATCATGCGCTTCGGCTTTGTTGTAGCCTTTACGTTTGCGTTTTTCAAAAAACATATCACCGTATTTTGCAGAACGCGCTTTCTCTTCGTCGTTGTGCGGAATACTGGGATCCATGATTTCGACATTTGGCAAATTCAAGTGATTATCATGAATTAGCTGCTTGATTTTCTTGACATTACCCAACAAGATAGGCGTTGCAATATTCTCCTCGAGAACTTGTTGTGCGGCTTTTAAAACCGCCAAATTTTCGGCATCAGCCAATACAACCCGTTTCGGATGTTGCTTCGCTTTGTTGATAATACCGCGCGTCAATGTATTGTCTAAGCCCAAACGTTTCGACAATTGGGCTTCATAAGCGTCCCAATCCTGTATCGGAAACTTAGCGACACCTGTTTCCATAGCTGCTCGAGCAACGGCTGGTGCAACAGTTGTCAACAAACGCGGGTCAACGGGTTTTGGAATGATGTATTGTTTACCAAAAACCAAACTATCAATGCCATAAGCCATATTTACCATGTCTGGCACTGGTTTTTTCGCCAAATCCGCTAAAGCACGAACCGCCGCGAGCTTCATTTCTTCGTTGATGACCTTTGAACGAACATCTAATGCCCCTCTAAAAATGTAAGGAAAACCCAATACATTATTGACCTGATTGGGATAATCGCTGCGACCTGTCGCAAAAATAATGTCCTCACGGGCGGCTATCGCTTCATCATAAGCAATCTCAGGCGTGGGGTTTGCCATAGCAAAAACAATACAGTCTTTTGCCATCGGTTTTATCATTTCACCCGTCAAAACATTGCCTTTTGACAAACCAATAAATACATCCGCACCAACCAAAGCCTCGGTCAAAGTCGTAGAAGCGGGGGCATTGTCATTGGCAAATTCTTTCTTTTTACCATCTAAATTGGTGCGGCTCGGGTGAATCAAACCCTTGGAATCGAACATAAATATGTTCTTTTTCTGTGCGCCCAAACTACAATACAATTTTGTACATGAACTTGCCGAAGCCCCTGCGCCATTGACAACGATTTTCACTGTTGACATGTCTTTACCCACCAATTCAATGGCATTCAGCAATGCCGCTGCACTGATAATCGCTGTGCCGTGTTGGTCGTCGTGCATGACAGGGATATTCATTTCTGCCTTCAAACGTTCTTCAATGATGAAACAATCGGGTGCGGAAATATCTTCTAAGTTGACACCCCCAAAAGTTGGTTCAAGGATTTTAACCGTTCTGATAAACTCTTCGACATCTTTTGTATCCAATTCTAAATCAAAAACATCAATATCGGCATAAATTTTAAACAAAAGTCCTTTGCCTTCCATGACGGGTTTGCCCGCAGCAGGACCAATATCGCCTAAACCCAAAACAGCCGTTCCGTTGGAAATAACGGCGACCAAATTGCCTTTGGCGGTATATTTATAAACATCTTCTGGATTTTCATAAATGGCGAGACAAGGCTCGGCAACACCGGGCGAATAAGCCAATGTTAAATCGCGTTGCGTTGCCGTTTCTTTTGACGGAATCACCTCGATTTTTCCAGGACGACCTTTGGCGTGATAATGTAGGGCTTCTTCTTTGAGCGTTTTATTCTTATTCATAATTGCGTTTTATAGATGTAATTCTGTTTTTAAAATAAAAACTTTTGGAGCATGTAAAACACGCCAAAAGTTGAAGTAATAGTGCCGCAAAATAAGTGATTATTTTTCGTAACTCGGTTATGGTTCTTAACATTCCGCATGACTGACGATGTATTGGGTATCTACTAAGTTCTCACTAAAATTGCTCATAAAATAAATTTTATGTTATTATATCAGATATTTACGCTGTAAAAGTATAAAATTACTGAGGGGGGTCATTTCGACACTTGACAAAAGAATTTAATGCTTTTTAGAGAATAGGTGTTAAATTCGGAGCTAAATTCATAAAACATTTGATGTGATGAGACGATAATTTCTTTCTAAGAGCATCACTTTGGGTACAAAAAAACCTTTATTCTGGCTTTTTTATACCATAATGCAATTTGGTAGTTTTGTTCAATACGCAAAAAAGCTACAACCCGATATCCTCATTATCTATACCGATGATTTGGATTATGGAGATGTCAGTGCCTACGAGGTATTTTACAAAAATCTCTTAAATGGAGCCGATATAAAGTTGGAGTGAAACATTTATCAGTTCTTGAAAAAAAGATGTTGTGGGGAAAGACGTGTGCAGAGGTGTATAAAGTATAACTTCCCATTTAAACTTTCCAAAAGTTGTTACCTTTTGGAAAGTTGTTATTTGCTAAATATCAATGATTTATGTACCCCCCTCAGTAAAAGAGCGATGAATTTTAGTCCCCGACTTATATAATGAGTAATTTTTTAAACAACAACCAATTTTATCAAGCAGTTAAAGTTATGAAAATCAAAGAAATAGAGGCTTTAAAAGCACTCTTTAAAGAAAAACACAAGGAGAAACCTTTAATTGTCCGTTCGCCTGGACGTATCAATCTCATTGGCGAACACATGGACTATAACGAAGGGTATGTGCTACCTGCCGCCATTGACAAAGCCGCTTATGTCGCTATTTCGTTGCGTGATGATGATGAAATACATTTGACAGCTTATGATTTGAATGAGACATTTTCAACCACTGTTGCAAATATTAAACCGATTGGTGATGTCAGTTGGCCTAATTTCTTATTGGGTGCTGCGGCTCAATTTCTTGAAAAAGGTATAGCAATCAAGGGTTTTAATGCCATTTTAGCCAGTGATGTGCCGATTGGTGCGGGACTGTCTTCATCAGCTGCCATCGAGTGTGCCACAACATTCGCCTTAGATGAACTATTGAAAACGGGTTTGGATAGGCAGACAATGGTACTCATGGCACAAAAAGCAGAACATGAATACGCAGGGGTTAAATGCGGCATTATGGACCAATTTGCCAGTATGTTTGGCAAAAAAAACCATGTTTTGCGTCTTGATTGTCGTTCTTTGGCGTATGAATATTTTCCGTTAAAGATGGACGGACTTAAAATTGTTTTGCTCGATACCAATGTCAAACATTCGTTGGCTTCTTCAGAATACAATGTCCGTCGCGAACAATGCGAGACAGGTGTGGCTTTGATTCAGCAAAAATACCCAAATATTAAAAGCCTGCGCGATGCCGATATGATAATGGTCAATGACTGTATTGACCACAATACGCTTGTATTTGCCCGTTGTAAATACATTGTGGAAGAAAAACAACGCCTACTAGACGGCTGTGATGCCCTACAAATGGGTGATGTTGCTGCCTTCGGCAAAAAGATGTTTGCGACACATCATGGACTCAGCAAAGAGTATGAAGTCAGCTGTAAAGAACTTGATTTCCTCGTTGAGCAAGTAAAAGACGACCCCTCAGTATTGGGCGCGCGCATGATGGGTGGTGGCTTCGGTGGTTGCACCATCAACATCGTCAAAGAGGAAACGGTGGACGATTTGATTGAACGCATCACCCCTCAGTATAAAGCGGCTATGGGCTTAGATTTGAAAAGCTATGTGATTGCGCTTGAAGATGGAACTTCGGTTTTTAGTTAGACGGATAGACGGCTGTTTAGGAAACTTTTAAAGTTTGTTGTACGACATAAAGTTAGGTAGCACAAACGACAAAAAGATTTGTAGTTTTAGTTCTTTGACATAATAAAAGATAAATCAT
>JAYTUR010000756.1:0-4606 GCA_043744475.1 Saprospiraceae bacterium
AATGTCACCGCCAATTTGATTTATTTAAGAACAACTCAAGCCGCTTTTAAGAATGTCAATTACGACGAAAATGGTTTAAATCCGGGACGTACGCGTAGCTTCCAATTGCTTAATGACCCTTCTATGAAGGTCGTGGTGCTTGGCAATTTTTACTTGGCAGCTGAAACAGTCAATCCAAATTTTCCAAATACAGGAAAATGGTACGATTACTTGTCAGGCGACAGCATCAATGTCACTAATACACAAGCCCTTATGACCATGTTGCCCGGTGAATATCATGTTTACACATCGGTCAGACAACCGCGCCCACCGATGGGTTATATCGCTGGAACGGTTGGCACACAAGAGTTTACAGATTTGGTTAATCAGTTTAGTGTTTATCCGAACCCCTCAGTATCAAGCAAGACTTACGTGGGTTATAGACTTAGAAAAAACAGTGCCGTGAGTTGGGCGGTGTATAATTTGGCGGGTCAAAAACTGGTGGGTTCTTCTACAAAACAACACTATGAAGGCAGTTATCAAGAAGACATCAATACAGATTTGCCGAATGGTCTATACATGGTGCGACTAACGGTTGATGGTGTGACGGCTACTGAAAAGTTAACGATTCAGAAATAATATTTCGGAATTATGCTTTTTTGCTACAGCACATATTTACGAAATTATTGATAATCAATGTATTACGCAATGTTTTACACGTTCGTGGAGCTTTAAAAGTTCCCCGAACGTATAAAAAGCCCAAAGCCGTCGAAGTTGTGAACTTCGACGGCTTTGGGCGCGAAAAAAGCATACAAAAAGTGGGAATATACTGAGG
This sequence comes from Saprospiraceae bacterium, assembly GCA_043744475.1. Taxonomy (GTDB): domain Bacteria; phylum Bacteroidota; class Bacteroidia; order Chitinophagales; family Saprospiraceae; genus JAAFJT01. Next base: position 815 of record JAYTUR010000756.1, read on the forward strand.
GGGGTATTTTCCAAAATTTTATAACCCCTTCCCTGTTGCCGCCCAATAAATACCACCATAAACGTGGTCTAAAAAGGTTTGGTCGCTGTAAACAAGCGGAATATGCCCCAAAGCGGTATAGAATGCACGACCGCCGTCGTATTTGTGATACCATGAAATCGGATGAAAACCCATGCCTTTACCTTCATTCGTACCCCATTTGGCTTTTGGGTCATAAGAATTTTCGTCAATAGAAACCAAAAACTTTAAGTCAGTTGATTTAGCAGGTGTACTGAATTCATACCATTCATCTGTCCACAACAATTTTTTAGGAAAACGCTCCATACCTGGAAAATTACTGTCTTCCACCTTCAAATAAGCCGTTTGTTGAAGCGGATGAATTTTGAACATCATGCCCACCATTTTGGTGTACCATGCCCAATCGTACTCGGTATCACTCGCGCTGTGAATACCCACAAAACCTTTACCCGATTGGATAAATTTTTCGAAAGCGGCTTGTTGTTCTTCATTTAGAATATTGCCCGTTGTATTCAAAAAAATGACAGCATTGTATTTTTCAAGTCCTTTTTCATTGAAAATAACGGCATTTTCATGCCAATCAACAGAAAAATTATTGCGATTTGCCAATTGCTTGATGGCAGTTACACCTTCATTGATGGACTCGTGGTGAAAACCATCCGTTTTCGTAAATAACAAAACTTTGAATTGCTGTGCAAAAATCGAAGAAGATAAGTGCAAAAAGAAAAGCCCAACTAAGGCACTTTTCAAGTGTAATTTTTTCATAAATTTTAAAAATTAAAGTTTGAAATTAAAAGTGAAATATTAAGTCCCGAATATAACTATTGTTTTGATGAATAAAACAAAACAATATTTTTCAGTAGAGAATTATCGTCAAAAAACAAGAAAAGGAGTGCAAAATACACCCCTCAATATTTAAATAAAAATCAGCCTTTATTAGGAGATAAATCCATAAATCGAGTCAAAATATAAGAACCGATAAGACTGATAACAAGCCCTTCCGCTAATATAAAAAGGCTGACAGTAAATGGATTGAGATATTCGCTCAATTGAGATTGTTGTTTGATACTCTCCATTAATGAAGGCGTCAAAGAGAGAAAAATAGTCATAAATAAAGTAAATCCGATGACACCAATGACAGATGCCCAGATGCCTTGCGCTATGCCCGACATATAGTTGCCCAAGTTTTCGGGATGCAGGGCATAATAGGCTCGAATCGCTCGATTTAAGAAGTAGAAGTGAATGATGCCGTTAAAGACACGGAGCTCAATGCGTTGACCTAAGCCCAAAAAGTACATCAGCAAGAAGAAAGAAACAAATCCTGCCAACATCAAAAGACCCATTTTGATTGAAATAGCGCGCATGATAGACGGATTTTAGTTTGTGAGAGAAAAATGTCAAACTGTATGTACAAATTTAAAATTATTTTGAATACACAGGTATAAAATTGGCAAAAAGATTAGATTTTATTACAAATGTGTAAAATAAAAAATGACCACTGATGAGACTAATGGGAGTGTTTTTTTTATTAGGATTGAAAAAAATCGGTGCAAATCAATCCTGTCTCTGGTCATTAACTCCGCTTCCGATAATTCCAAACGGCATAAGCATTAAAGAACACCGCAAAACCCGCCATTTTCATAAATTGAACCTTAATATCATCGAATTGACTGCCTTTCAGAACTATCATGCGTATGACTTCAATAAAATAAGTGGCAGGATTAAACTGCGAAACGACCTTCGCCCAATGCGGCATTGAGTCAATATTAGTATAAAGTCCGCCCAACATAATGAAAATCATCATAAAGAAAAAGGAGATAAACATGGCTTGTTGCTGCGTTTCGACAAATGTTGATATCAGCAAACCCCATCCTAAAAATGCCAATAAATAAACGGCTGCAAAAGCCAATATTAAAAAGATAGAACCCAAAGGCACAATGCCAAATATGAGCCTTGCCATCAATAAACCAATACATAAAACCACAAGTCCTAATACCCAAAAAGGTATCAATTTACCTAAAACAAATTGCCATTTGGCTATGGGTGTTACGTTTAATTGCTCAATCGTACCTATTTCCTTTTCTCTAACAATGTTTAAAGCAGACAAAAATGCCCCAACCATGGTGACTAAAATGACGAGAATGCCAGGCACCATAAACAATTTATAATCCATGTGCGGATTATACCAATAGGCTGATGTTATTTCGATGCTCGATACTGCGGGGGTGACTTTTTGCGTCTGAAACCAATCCAAACGAATATCAGCGTTGACCTCTCTGATGATATTGGCGGCATAAGCCCCTGCCAAACCACCTTTGACACCATTTACAGCGTTTACTGACAATTGAACTTTTGCGCCATTTTCACGTACCAAATCACGTTCAAAATTATTCGGAATGACGATGACTAAATCGGAAATTTCATGCTCAATTGTTTCAACTGCTTGCTGATATGAATTAGAATAATCCGTTAAACGAAAATAACCTGAAGCCGTCATTTTGTCAATCAAACGGCGTGAATAAGTCGAATGATCGTTGTCAACGACACTCAAATTGATATTTTTGACTTCATAGTCTGCCGCAAACGGTAAAATGATGAGCTGCATAATGGGCATCATAAAAACAATCCGCAAAATGGCAGGGTCACGGAAAATCTGAATAAATTCCTTTTGCAGTAAAAATTGAAGCGTCCGCATTGTTAATTTTTTTTTATCCGTCACATATAATTAGGAACAGACGTTATATTCTTTATCTATCTAAAATCAACTTTTCTAAACGAAAACCACATCGAAAAGCATGAAAAAAAACCGTTTTAGGGCACCTTTATTGCCAATAGCTGCTTTTTTATGGCTCTTATCTCTTTTATCCACCCCCTCAGTAAACGCTCAAAAAATTATTAAAATCACGCCTGAACCGATGATGATTTTTAGAATCGGAATCGGCGGACAACAACTTTTTGGCAATGGCTCAGCAGGTGGCAATTTTTCCGTCAATTGCGAGTCACCCATCAGTAACCATGTTTCATGGACTGCTAATTTTGATGTGATGATGAATCCTATTGACATTGCTTTACCTCCCGATACCCACAGCTCTTATCAAGTCCGTTTTGCAATACATCCTGATTTTCGCTATTATCCGACCTCTGTTTTGCGCCGTTTTTACATCGGCAGTGGTTTAGGAATCGTCGCAGGACAAGGTAGAACATTCGGCATTTTACCCAACGGTAAAGCACAACTCAATATCTTCGGCGAAGCATTGACTGACCTTAAAGTAGGTTATCAAGGTCATCTGCTCGACCGATATGTTTGGAATACTTATGCTGCTACGGGTTTACACATTCCTTTGAATGGTGATAAAGTAATACCGATGATTCGTTTAGGTATTCAAATTGGCTTAAAACGGTTTATTAAATGAATAATGGATAATGAATTGTGTTTCAAAATTATCCATTATCAACTATCCATTAACCATTATTCCAGTCTCACTTTGAACATTTTCAAGCTAATTGCTAATAAAACTAAGGTCATAGTGACCAAAATACCTACTTCGTGCAAAATGGATTGCAAGTCTAAACCTTTTATCATCACATTTTTGACGATGATAAAATACCATTTGGCAGGTACAATATTTGAAATAATTTGCATCGGTAAAGGCAAGTTTTCAATCGGAAACATAAAACCACTGAACAAAATCGTTGGCATCATTAGTCCCATAAGAGAAATCAACAACGCTACTTGCTGCGACTCTGTCACCGACGAAATCATCAAACCCAAAG
>JAYTUR010000757.1:0-18075 GCA_043744475.1 Saprospiraceae bacterium
AGCTGATGCAATCAACTTAACTTTTAGGTTCGTTTTTTGATTCAAATTCAACGAAACACCATTCAAAGTCAAGTCTTGATAGCCGACAAAAGTCACTTTGACAGTGTATGGGCCGCCGACCCGCATGTTGGGAATGGTGAAAAGACCATCTTCGCGTGTCACAACCGAATAGCGCGTACCCGATGGCTCATGCGTAGCGACTACTGCCGCACCAATAAGCGTTTCGCCTTTGTCGTCTGCAACGACACCATTGAGCGTAGCTGTTGTAATTTGAGCAAATACTGAGGGGATGCTAATCAAGCTGCATAAAGCAACAATTAGCACAGTGAGTGATTTTTTAGATTTCATTGTGAAAAATTTTGATGAAAAAAATTCTGGTGAAGTGATACCTACATCGGTAAAAGTAATTATTCCTCAAAATTTAACAATAAAATCAGAAAAAATTAAGATTGAATTTACAAAAACTTAACATTGGAAATAGCAAGAATGGTATCCAAAAACAAAAGCCTTATTGAGCATTGTGTGAACTCAATAAGGCTTTTTGAAAACCAATTTGTTTTAGTATTACTTCACAACAAGCCGTATTAGTTTTTTCAAAGGATATGAAAAAACGGTGTTTTCGGTATCAAACCAGATATTGTCGCGGCTGTCGCGGTATATTTTTTTCACTTTTAGGTCGTTACCCAATGTTTTTAGACCTAAATCTGCAAGATTAAGGCGTTGCGCTTCAAGGTGACCCCCTCAGTAATTTTATTAATGCCAATAAATTTACTCTTTCGTAATTTTTATGGCATCCAACTCATGTCCTTCTGCATCTAACTGACGCACAGTCAAGGTTTTACCATCTACATCAGCAACCGTTAATGAGTGGACTGTTGAGATAAACTTATCTGTAAATTTTTGCCAAGAATCAGGGTCATTTTGTTGCTCTGGATTATACAAATCTTGACCCCCTGCACCCGTGACAATGTAAATAACACCTTGTGGCGTCGTGCGTGTTTTTCCATCAAACGATTTATCCAAACGCCATTTACCATTGACAACACGACCACGAATGGTTTTTTGGTCTCTACCACCGACTATCAAAGTTCCTTTTTTATCGGGTAAAAAAGTCATTGGAAATGAGCGTTGGTAGTTGTGAACGTGACCATTGAAAACGACATCCACCTCACCCGCTTCAAAAATGGGCGACAGCAAACGCATTTGTTGCTGTTCAAAATGCTCTCTCGAAGAGTTAAAACCCGGATGATGAAAAGTAACAAAATGCCATGTCGCATTTTTTGAATCTGCCAAATCTTTGGCAACCCAATCGAGTAGTTCTTGATTCGTCCAATCCACATAAACGTCCGCATCGAGCACTGTCCAATGGGCATTGCCATAATCAAAAGAGAAATTTGACATACGCGGATAGGTTTCACCCGCTGCATCAAAAAAAGCTTTTTTGTGGGCATCCGTACCCAACAAATTAGGCACAAAAGGTCCACCTTCTTTACCCAAAGGTCCATTCAGCGGTTGATCCCAAAACATATAATATGCCAAAGCATCAGGTTTCAAATCTAAATTGCGTGTATCGGCATCGTGATTGCCAACGGCAGCGACGAAAGGAATAGAACGCATAATCGGTGCACCTGCCGTGTCCGTTTTGTCGGCATTATAAACGGGCCAAAATTTGGTTTTATATTCCGAAATAAGCCCATTATCATAAACAATATCGCCTGGAATGACGACGTAATCGGGTTTTTCGAGAAAAATACGTGTAGCAAGGGCTTTTTGCTCAGGCGTTTCTGCACCAATATCCCCGATAGCGATGAAACGACAAGGTTGATTCGCTGATTTTGGGGCTTGCCCAATGGCTTGAAAAACTTCTTTGCCATTTTTCAAAACGCGATAAGAAAATTTGGCATCGCTTACTAAACCCGTCACTGTCGCATGATAAATGCGAAAAAATGCAGGTGAAGAATCTTTAATGGCGACGGTTGTAAACGTTATCGCCGATGATTTGACCCAAGCTGTTTGGGCGTTGGTTCTATGTTCCACAGTCCATTTTGCTGTTGTATCAGCCGCGTGCCAAAGGACTTGTAAAGACTGAGGGCTTGGATTACGCCCGATTTGCAGATAAGGTTTAGTGACGAATGTATTTTGTGCTGATGGGTTATTTGTCAACAAAAATAATAGGAAAAAGGATAAAATATGTTTCATTGTTTCTATTTTTATTAAAACATAATGAAAATACTGTGGGGTAAAACACAACTTGCGCCAAAGTTTGAAACTTGACGCAAGTTGTGTTTTATAATTATTTAGAACTAAAATTAGTGTTTGCAGCCCGTTCCATCAAGTTGGTATGCACCCATGTCTTTACCTGGTTTTGTGATTTCAGTTGCACCAAAAATTGGGTCAACAGGAACACCATTTGCTAAGGGAGAAAAGCCTGTATAACCTTTGCCCGCAGCAGGTGAAACGGCTGTTAAGTGCCAGTCCCAACTGCCTTGTGTGGTAATATCACGCAACAAAGCCGTTTTTTGTGGTAAAGGGAAATTCACGAACAAAGGATTGTTTTTGCCAACAACACTTGAACCATCATACACATCACCCAATTTGTAACCTGCTGGAATAAAGGTTGAAGGGTTAGGAATATCCGTTGATTGTGGTTTCGTCAAAAACGGCACTGGATAGATTTGGTTAGCAATAGAAACAGAGTCAACATAAGTGTAGTTGTAGCCATATTGAATGTTGGCAGTGTCCGCGATAACCAAAACGTTACCAGAATAATTGGCAGAACCGACGATGCGCAAACCAAATTTGCAATTGACCATCAAGTTGTTATAAGCCACACCGCGTGAACCTTCTTCAAAATTCAAAGAACCACCACGACCTGCTGATGCACGGCGGTAACCGCAATCAATCATGGTATTGTTGTACATATAGACGTTGGTTTGTGGATTTTTACCTCCGTTGTTTGACGCTTTTGGACCATTTGTCGCTGTACCAATGAATACGTTGTAAGCGATATTACCCAAACAACCCGATTTAATGTTCATACCTTCGCCACCCGTGAAACCGCATTTTTCAAATGTATTGCGCATGACTTGCAATTTACCACCAAAAGGACGGATGGGATCGTCAACTGCACCATAAATCCATGAATCTTCAAAAACGAAAACGCCATCAGGATTACTGAAATCAACAGGATAAGTTGTCTTACCATTGCCGACATAAGAAACAGGCGAAACGGCAGCAGTGCCGCCACCAAACTCAACGTGTGTCCATTTCATAACCATCAATGGGCTTGTTGTTTCAGCCATGATACCACCCCAAAGACCTTGATAAGCAGGGTCTTGCAAAGGATCAGCACCAATGGCATCAGTTTTTACAGCACCTTTGTAGGTGAACCAAATAGGTTTCTCTTTTGTACCAATTGATAACAAAGTACCTCTGATAATGAAGTTGTAGTTGCCTGTGAAAAGGATTTTAGCACCTTGTTGTACTAATAAAGTATCGCCTTGAGCAACGCAGATGTCACCACCCACCAAGTAAGTTGAGTCCGCTTTCATTGTACCTTTGAGACAGCCTGTGAGCGGTGCTTTGTTGTCAACAGCTTGTCCAAGCGAAAAAATAGGTTGAGAAACGATAACGTCCTCACCTTGTTTTAGTTTGTTACATGACATCGTGAAGACGACGCTCACTATCAATAATAAAAGAATAAGATTTTTCATTCTAATGAAATTTTTGATTGATAATTAAGTATTTTTATTTGAAAATGTGAAAAATGGGGTATTATACTGAGGGGGTATTTTGATGGAACACACAGATTGGGGAAATTTTAAAAATTTCCCCAATCTTAATTTCTAAAAATACTATTGCAGTTTGTAACGAAAACCTACTAAAAACGAGCGTCTAAACACATCTTTTTGTACTAAAATCCGATTTGGGTCAGTCTGTTCTGGAAAAACATTGCCTTGAAGAGTATTCGCGTGAAGGATTTCAACGATGATTGGATTATCCAACAGATTAGTCGCTTTGACAAAAACAGAGATGCCGTGTTTGAAGCGTTTTTCTGTTGAGAAGTCCAATTGAGATGTTGGCTTTTGCCAATAATCTAAATCTTTATATGCTGATACAATGTTGATGCGTCTGCCAGTGTAAACCCAAGACAACTGTGCATCAAGCCCAATGTGGTTGTTTTTATAAATTAAAGAAAAATTGGCGATATGGTCAGATTGCCCTTGCAACGGACGTGTTTGCGTCGGTGCAGTCGGGTATTCAGGCGTGGTAGGTGGTGCGTTTTGGATATTACCGTTTTTATCTCGATAATAAATCTTTTTAGTTGTTATAATAGTGGAATGGGTGTAAGTGTAATTACCTGAAACACCCCAGTTTCTGATAAACTTTGAAAACACCAGCTCTGCGCCATAATTGGTTGCCGTACCGAAGTTTTGTGGTGTATATAAGAATGAATTATTACCCACTTGCGAAAAGCCATATTCAATTGGATTGACAATGTTTTTATAAAATACACCTGCTAAAAGTTGCTCATTGCCTTTTGTGAAATACTCGTAACGCAAGTCAATGTTATCTGAGACAGTGTGTTTTATTTTATAATTGCCACCCTCATCGAAGTATTCACCAGGAATATTAGCTGGAATAAACTCGAAATAACCTGGACGACTGATGCCTTTGAAATAAGACAAACGTAAGTTTTGATGCGCGTCCAACATATACTTGAAATGCAAGCTTGGCAAATAATCAGGATAAGTAATTGACCCTGTTTTACCCACCACCGTTAAAGGCAATTGCGATGCATAAGACTGCGACGTGAATTCCATCCGAACACCACCCAACACTTGTAATTTCTTGAACAACAATATTTTACCTTGAATATAACCCGCCGCGATGTTTTCAACAGCCGTGTAATTATTCCCATTTGTTGTATCGGCAATGGCATTAGAAATAGGTCTAAAAACGAACTGTGTTTTGTCAATACTTGTAAAAACTTGACGGTCACCACCAGGCAAAACAGTGTTCAAACTATAATCCGTGTAGTAATTGCTGCGCTCTTTGTTGCGGTACATACCGCCGATAGAAACGTCAAAATCCTTATTGATATCGTAAGTCACATTCAGATAACCCGTTTTGTCAACGTCTTGATTTTTGAGCCATTTGTGCGTTACAGGATCAATATATCTCGTGCTGTCGGTCACTTTTCCTGTGGCATCTTTGACGATACGATACGTGACGGACATATCCGCCCAATCAGGTGTTAAGCTGCGTGCTTTTGAATAAACTGCCGACCAATTGAGCTTCAAATGACGCGTCAACTGATGGTCGCCTTGCAGCGTTGTATTGTAAATATTTTGCCTGTTAAAACGCGAACGGTCATTGAGGCTTTGGTCGCCTACGCCAAAATTCAAATTCTCTACGTGGCGATGTGCATCTTCGTCCAATTGTAAAAAGAGGTTATAGAGACTTAGTTTATTGTTTTTATCAAAAACATAATCGAATTTGGCGTGTAAACCTGTGCGCGTTTGCAAGGCATTCGTTTCTCTTCTTTCAACTCGTTCAAAAAGTGGCGTATTGGGTGTTGGGTCGGGTGCAGGTTGTCCATTGGCGAGGTAATAAAGCGTGTTGCTTCCTCTATAAGTCCTTTGGTAGCTACCGCCTAAGATAAAACCCAACTTTTTATCTAAAACACGATTGCCAATCGTAAAGCCCAATAAAGTATTTATCGGTGCAGTGACATTTTTATATTGCAATGTCTTTATCGAAAAATCTTTTGGGTCAGCGAGATAGTCATTACCATGAACCTGAGCAGGCGATTGAAACGCAATCCCTTTTGAACTATAACCCGAAAAAGGGCGGTCAGAAAAAATTTGGCTGTAACCCGTTGAAGCCGTGGCAGCTATAACCAAATGGTCAGGTGCGGATTTCATCACCATATTCATCGCGCCACCAATCGCATCGCCTTCCATATTGGGTGTTAGGGCTTTCACAACTTCCAATCTTTCGAGCAATTCGGCGGGGAAAATATCCATCGGCACGTAACGGTTTTTGCTGTCTGAACTTGGAATTTTAATACCATTAACCGATGTATAATTGTAACGCTTGTCCATGCCGCGAATAACCGCATATTGTCCATCGCCACTGCTGTTGCGAATCACAGACACGCCTGAAATGCGTTGCAACACATTTCCTACCGTAATATCGGGCAACAACTGAATCGCTTTTGCACCAATAATATTGATGACGTTATCGGCTTTTTGCTCTGATTTGCGCGTATTCGCTTCCGTTTCACGGTCGGCTTGTGCGGTGATGATGGTTTCTGTCAATAATTGAGTTTGCTCTTGCAAAGCAAAAATAAGCGTTACTTTTTCGTCTTGTTTGACCTCTATTTTTTTAGATTGTTCAGCATAACCAATGTATTGCACGACGGCATCATAGCGACCAACAGGCACATTCTTTATTTCAAAACTACCGTCTAAACCTGCAGCAGAGCCCCATTTGGTACTTTTCAAAACAACCGTTGCACCGATGAGCGGCTCACCTGTTACTGCATCCCTGACAATACCTTTAACTGTTGATGAAAAAAGAGTTTGGGTAAATAAAAAGAAGAGAATAGTGAGAATGTTTTTCATTTTAAATTCAGATTTTATGGCAACTATTTTTACCCCCCTCAGTATATCTCTCGTTTTTTGCACTTTTAAAGCTGCTTTGTAAACCTTTTAGAGGAGTAAAAAAGTTTAACCCAAATAATAGGCAAATGTAGTTTAGGATTTAGGTAGGATAATCTGGATTTAAATGATTTAATGATTACTTTATCTTTGGGTAACTTTAACTTATTGATTCCATAACATACGCTTAATATTGACCGATATGCAGGGCTGTATTTTTACATTTTTTGAAAAAAATGTAAAAATAAGAATGGAAAAACTGCCTTTTTTATCAATTTTTCTCAGTTTTTTAGGTATTTTTAACGCTAAAGCACAAATTAACCTGAATATAAACTGCCGATTACCGCAAGCATTGGTTGAAAGTTCAGGTTTATACGTACCCTCGCCCGACAGTATATGGTCACATGGCGATAGCGGGAATCCCCCCGATTTGTATTTGATTGATTCAACAGGGCAATTGAAGAGAACAGTCAAAGTGAATGGCGTTGCCAATATAGATTGGGAAGAACTCGCCGCCGATGAAAAGGGCAATCTTTACATCGGCGATTTTGGGAACAATGGCAATGCACGGCGCGACCTCGTCATTTATAAAATTAATAATTTTCGCAGCTTGCGAACCGATACTGTTACACCTCAAGTCATTCGTTTCAGTTATGAAGACCAAACAGTTTTTCCGCCCCCCCTCAGTAATTACGTCTATGATGCAGAAGCAATGCTCGTTTTTGACGATACTATTTACATTGCCACCAAAGATTATCATGCTGTGCCCTATCGCGGCATTACACGTATATATAAGATACCCAATGCAACAGGCACTCATGTTGCCACTTTTGTTGCGCAAGTTGCGACAGATGGTTTAGAAAAAAACTATGGTGGTATAACAGGCATGGCAATGACTTCTGACCATAAGCAGGTGATTTTAATATCGCACTATCGGATTTTTCTTGCTGAGGGTTTTCTTGGACGGACTTTCTGGACAGTGCCTTGGAAAAGTGCCATTTTCAATCCTTATGGGAATAAAGAAGCCGTTGCGTTCAAAAATAAATGTCAATTGTATTTAACCGAAGATGCAGGTAGCGGCACCGCAGGAAACCTTTATACGCTCGATTTGTGCGGGTGGCAACATCCCACTACAACGATAAAAGAAGTCACTCAAACGCTCACTTTATGCTATCCTAACCCCTCAGTATCAGGACAAAACGTGATGCTTATTTTTAAGAAATCTTTGGAAAATACGACTAAATTACGCTTATTCGATGCCATTGGTAGAGAAATCGCTCATTTTACAATAGAAAAAGGTGAGGAAAATGTCTTTATTTCAGGTGAAATACTGAGGGGTGGTAATTTATGGATTGCCCAATTAGATGGGGATGTCAATGGAGTAAAAATAATTCGGTCAATGGTTTTTTGATGTGAATAATGACTCATGTTAACCACTAAATAGTACGAAATCTATAAGTTAATTATTATTTTCCCTCAGTAGATTAGAAAAAGAAGGCATTGCAACCCAAGCCGCAACACCTCCTTGTTTTCAAACCACATAAAAATAGATGATAACTGATAAGACCCTAGAGATGGTCTTCTAATTGTTTTTGAGACATAATCGAATTTTGAAACGTTGGCCTATTTACATAAAATAAAATGAGTCTGTAAAAGAGAGAATTGAACAAGTGTTCACAAATACTTTTACATATATAAAAAATATTATATATATTATGGCATTATTAAAACCTATATTTACTTACGAAATAAGTTTATGTCGCTCGTTAAAACAGAGCATACATTCTGAATCAGTACCAAAATTTCTTCTAAGATTTCTTTATGTCTATCGTTGCATATTGCATATTTCTTGGACAATCGTACTGAGGGGGGCAGACTCGACCATCGCCCCGTTTTTGAATATGGAAATGCGCATGTTGATTTGTGTGATTAGACGATTTTAACTACAAAGATTCTACTTGAATGATGAATGATAAATGATGAATACCCATACTTCTGAATTCATCATTTATCATTCACTTACTGAAGTTACGCAAGCGGCAAAATACTCACTGTTTCTCGCTGTGCTCGAAAAGCGTGCTTTAGAATTGTTTTTTTAGACAGAAGTTGATTTTGAATCGTTTTACGATTCAAAATTAACTTCTGTCTTATAGGTTCTTTTTCTCGTACGCTTTTGTTGCGAAGCAAAAACAGTGCGAAAACTCTTTAGTGCGTATAAAATTGGTTTTCCTTTTATGTATAACCCGTAAAAAGATAGGAGCTTCGCCTTTCTCATTGATTTTATCCGATCGTTGAACCAATTTGAGTGTTGCCATTATCGTCTATTTTTTGTGATGAAAATCACTATAAATATACAATAATTCGTTTTTCGGTACAACAATTGGTACAACATTTTTTACTTTTAAATGCTTTTTGTTGCCCTTGACTGCATCATTCAGTTTGGCTAATAGTTTGGTATTTAATTAGTTGAGTGTTTTTTTGTGAATTAAACAGAATGTTTTGTGGTTTACACGGACCACATTTAAGATAAATAATTTATAAAAAAGCAGTTACGGTACAATCGTAGCTGCTTTTTTAGTTTCTGGGATAAATGTTTAAAGTGCGATTTCTAGAAATACTTATATTTGTTGCCGTTTTGAGAATTAATGTTTGTTCTTGCACCTCTAATCGCATAATTCTCTACCCTATTTTCACATATTTTTTCCTATTGTGCATGATCTTAGCAAGTCTGTTCTTATATTTTACCAATTTAGTCGTTTATACATTATGAAAAAAACAACACTCTTTCTACTTATTAATACGTTGATTACCAACGTTTTTGCTCAAAATCCAGAAATCAAACCCAATACCGATGTCCTCTCTGTGAGCTTTGGGGGCTTACGTACCCGTTCGATTGGTCCTGCTGTGATGTCTGGTCGCGTCTCCGATGTTGAAGGCGTAAACACCAAACCCGAAGTTCTTTATGTGGGTGGTGCGAATGGTGGCGTTTGGAAATCCAATAGCGGCGGCGCGAGTTTCAGACCTGTTTTTGACGAGCACCCGCAAGCCATTGGCGATATCGCCGTTGACCAAGCACATCCTGATACAGTTTGGGTTGGTACGGGCGAAGTGTGGGTGCGTAATTCCGTAGGCGTTGGTACGGGTATTTATGTGAGTAAAAATGGTGGTTCGACTTGGGAGTTTAAAGGTTTACCCAACTCTGAACGCATCTGCGCCATTCAAATCAATCCTAATAATTCAAACGAAATTTATGTCGGTGTTCAAGGCGCGTTGTGGTCTGATTCAAAGGAACGTGGCGTGTATAAGTCTTCCGATTTCGGCAAAACATGGGAGAAAATTCTTTATGTTGACGAAACAACGGGTTGTGCAGACTTAGTAATGGACCCGAACAACCCCTCCGTATTATATGCCGCTATGTGGGAACATCGCCGCCGTCCTGACTTCTTTAACTCTGGTGGCAAAGGCTCTGCGCTTTATAAATCAATCGATGGTGGGAAGAATTGGTCAAAAGTGACGACGGGTGGTTTTCCGACTTCTATGCTCGGACGTATTGGCGTTGCTATTGCGCCCTCAAATTCTAAGGTCGTTTATGCTTGTGTGGAAGCAGAAGCGGTTTCCGAAAAAGGTTTTTATCGTTCAGAAGATGGAGGTACAACGTGGAAAAAAACCAATGCTGATTTTAACGTAACCGTCCGCCCTTTCTATTTTGCCCGCATCGTGGTTGACCCATCAAACGACAAAAAAGTAATAAAAGCAGGGTTTCAAGGTATCATCAGCGAAGACGGAGGGCAGACTTTTCGCTCTATTCAAAGCGGCGTTCATTCTGATATGCACTGTTATTGGATTGACCCTAAAAACAGCAAACGCATCATTTTAGGTTCCGATGGCGGTGCATACATCTCGCAAGACGGTGGTTATTTGTGGAAACATTGTGAGGACTTACCTCTTGCACAATTTTATCATGTTTCAATTGACGATGAAGACCCGTACAATGTTTATGGCGGTTTGCAAGACAACGGTTCATGGTACGCACCCAATGAAAACGGTGGTGGTGTGAAAAATCAAGACTGGATGATGTCGAGCTATGGGGATGGTTTTTATGTGTTTAGGCATCCAAAAAATAAAAATATTGTGTTTTCGGAGTCACAAGGCGGTGATTTGGTGCGGCATAATAAAGCTGATGGCACTTTAAAAGAAATAAAACCCGTAGCAAGTGCTGGTGAACCCGATTATCGTTGGAATTGGAATGCACCTATTTCTATAAGTCCTAACAATCTAAATCGCATGTATTTAGGTTGTCAATACCTATTCAGCAGCGACGATATGGGCGAAACATGGAAAAAAATATCGCCTGATTTGACAACCAATGACTCTAAACGGCAGATAAAAAAATCAGGTGGTTTGAGTCCCGATTGGTCGGGCGCAGAGACGAATACAACGATTGTACAAATTACAGAATCACCGCTTGATGTCAACCAGATTTGGTGCGGCACTGACGACGGTAATCTGCAAGTAACTTTTGATGGCGGTAAAAAATGGAATAATGTGACGAAAAACCTTAAAGTGCCTTCAGGTCTTTGGGTGAGCAATATTGAACCGAGTCATTATGATAAAAATACCTGTTTTGTAACCATTGACGGGCATCGTTCGGGTGACTTTAAACCCTATGTTTTCAAGACTTCGGATGCTGGAAACTCATGGGTTGCCTTAAATACTGAGGGGGTCGAATCGTATGCCCACTGCCTCAATGAGGATTTAATAAACCGTGAATTGTTGTTTTTGGGTACAGAAATGGGGCTTTATATCTCACTCGATGGCGGTAAAAGTTTTAAAATTTTTAAAAATAATATACCTAAAACGGCTGTCATGAAAATGGTCATTCATCCCAAGGAGCATGATTTAATTATTGCAACGCATGGTCGAGGTATTTTTATTTTAGACGATTTAACGCCATTACGCCTTCTTTCAAAAGAGATTATAGATAAAGACTTTCATGTATTTGAGACAAAACCTAAAATTTATAAATTCAAAAATACCACCTCTATGGGTTTTGACGGTGCCGGTCATTTCACTGGCGAAAATCCTGAATCAAATATCCAAATTATTTATTATCAGAAAAAACGCCACACTTTTGGAGATTTGCGCATAGACATTTATGATGCGACGGGTAAACTCGTTCAAAGTGCGCCGGGCGGCAAATCCGCAGGGATTAATGTCGTTGATGTGAGTCCACTTATGCCTTTCCCAAAACAAGCACCGACAACAAATCAAGAGGCTTTGCAGCGTGGGGCTTTCCCTCCTGGTCTTCCCGAAGGACGTTATTCTTTCAAAATTGTTAAAGGAAAAGAGGAATATCCTGGCAGTTTTGACATAAAACTTTCAGCCGATTGCCCTTTTACGCCGATTGACCGCAAAGCAAGGTATGATGCAACGATTCGGTCATACAATCTTTTGAACGAATTGGGGTATTATTTTTATCAAAACAAGGCGATGCACGAGCAAGCCGATAAATTGGCAACAGCTGTCACAGATAAAAAACTCAGTAAGCAGCTTGAAGACTTTGCAACGGATTTAAAAAAATACAATGCCACCTTAACGACACTCGACGGCGATTTTTATGTGGCATCAGAAGAAAATTTGCGCGAAGAATTGTCTAAGGCTTACTATAAAATCGTCAGCTACCCTGGCAAACCTTCACAAGGCAGCCTTGAAAAACTAAAATATTTTGAAAGCGAAGTGAGTGGCAAGGTCAAAGCTAAGTTTGAGACTTATGTTTCGACCATGAAAAGGCTAAACGAAGCATTGGTTCAAGCACAAAAGCCCCCCCTCAGTATAAAAACGATTGAGGCATTTTTGAAAGAAAAATAGTTCAAAATCCTGTTTATTTAAAGTAAAAAGTGAAAAATAGTCAATCCGAACCTTGTTTGGATTGACTATTTTTCAATCGGCAATATATTTGCATATAGCTTGAAAACCTTTATCTGTTTTATCAAAAACTTTAAACACAATGTTGAGAAAATTACTTTTTCTGGCATTTTATCTATTGTCAAATTGCGCCCTTCATGCCCAACCGGATAGCCTTTCGATGGCAAATGATAGTATCGAAACTGCCGCACCTATTATTCAAGTTGATCAAATGCCTTATTTCAAAGGCTGTGCGTCATTGCCCGAAGGGTCGGTTGAGAAGCGCAATTGTTCCAATCAGTCACTGGTTTCTTTTATTTCAAAAAACCTTGAAATTCCTCAAAAATCGGAAGAGACAGGCTTGGTTTATATCAATTTTACGGTTGACGCGCACGGGAAGATCGTAGAACCGACTGTACTGAGGGGATTGTCAGCTGAGCAAAATGACGCTGCTTTGCTCGTCATCAAATCTATGCCTGATTGGGAACCGGCTCGCTTGAATGGCAAACCGACAAAGGTGGAAATGACGCTGCCGATTCGTTTCATGCGCAAAGATGAATCAGAATTGTCAAATGGTTTTCAACTAACTTGGGGTAAAATTAAAGGTGTAAAAACTGACCCTAAATTGCTTTTTAACCATTTGTCCATTCCTATCACCATCCGTGACGAAACAGGTAATACCTTGGAAATCAATGAATTACTATTTGAAAGAGAACACCACGGCAGATATTCAGATGCTAAAAGTAGGGGTAGTGTTACAAAAGACATGCAGCGCATCGTTAAAAAACTGCGACGTGGCGATAAATTTACAGTGACCGCAACGGTACAAAAGAAAGGTCAATTCTTTTATGTTGACAAAAGCTTTGAAATAGAATAAAAGAGACAAACGAAACCCGATACTTCTTGCGAAATATCGGGTTTGTTTGTGCAAATGGGTTTATAAAAAGTTAAAATCAAGGTTTTACAATTGTACGTTTATCAGTCTTCCCCAACGATGGCGATAACTTTCCAACCCCATTCTGCTTTCGCCTTATTGTAAGATAAGAGCGATAAAGCACGGAGTTGCTGACCATCATATAGGCGGTGACGCTTGACAAGATCTGGTCCAACATAAATATTACTTGGCTTCATAAAACCGAAATCACGTCCGTAAGGAATTTGAATGGTTTCTTGAATGATTTGACAAATATCCTTAGGTATTTTATCTTTTTCGTAACGAGAGCCGACAACTTTAGTTATTTTAACACCCTCTTTCATCTCTTCTTTGAGTTTCAGAGCCAAAACATCGCCTACCTTTACTTTCATCATGGCACCTTTCAAATTGGCTTTACCACCAATCTTTTTATCAACAGCATAGAAGAAAACAGCTCTTTCTGGGTCAACATGCGTGACAATGGCGATTTGTTCAGGCAAATCGGCATACAACATTTGGTCAGCACGTCCTGCATTGCGACCATAAAGAATTTTATTATGCGGCGGCATACGCGCGTGCATAAACCAATCAGAATCTCTGTATTCTTGAATATTGGGCGATAATTTGACTTTCTTCTTTTTTCTCGTGAGAATAATTTGATTAATCTCAAATTTCGCTTCAGCCAGATAATTCATTTTGACTAAAATAGACACAAACGACTCACGAACGTGGGCAGCCAACTCGCCTTGCGCAGGCAATAAAAATGCTTTACAGAAACAAGAAAGCGCATCTTGGTCTCTACCTTCCATCATAAGACTTTCAGCAAGCGAAGCCCAAGCCCAAAATGCGTTGTTTTGATATTTCAATATATGAATAAGCTCCATCTGAACACGCTGTGTTTTGCCGAGTTGCGACATCAACAAGGTTCTAGCGTAAGGCAACCATACATTTCTTGGCAATCTTTCTAAAACATCTTCCAAAAGCGGCAAGAACTCTTGCGCATAAGCCTTTGCTTTTGTAACAGTTTCAGCATCTTTACTCCGCATAGAATTCAACAATACACGGCTGTACGAAAGGTAAGCCCGTTCGCAAAGACTCGGAATTTTTTGATTCTGATTTGTTTCGAAAGGCTCATAATCTTCTTCGCGGAAATTGTCGAAATTCCACCCGTGTAGAAAATCTAATAAATCAACACCCTCAACGTCTTTGAAATACAAAGCAATACGCAGCATTTGTGCGTGCAAATTGCTTGGTCCAAGGATTTCAAAGCCTTTATATATATTGAAGCATTTATTGACTAAATCAATATCTGGATCGGGCTTAGGCGCAAGCTCTGCCAATAAGCGATACAAACACCATCCGACATTGACATAAGCCACTTTTAGGTCTTTGATGGTCGTCAAAACCTCTTCGTAGATAGCCAATGCTTCGAGGTTTTTACCCGATTTACTAAGCTTGTTAGCTTCCTGCATACGCGGAAACTCGGGATGGATTTTACGTTGATATTCTTTGAATTCTTCGTGAAGTGGATCGTCTTCAGGCAGTTCCAAAGCGTAATATTCACTATACCATTTTATGGCAGCATCAGAATTACCATCTGCAAAGTCAGATACCATTTTCGCATAGTAAACATGTGCCGCAGCACGTTTAGCGTCGAGATCATCTGGTGATTTTTCGAGGGCTTTACGCACGACAATCAGGGTTTCGTCGGTTTTGCCAGCTTCGAGCATGGCTTGTACTTCTTCTAAAAAGTTCATAGTTGTACTGAGATTAAAAAAAAATGTGAGTTGGTATTAAAATTTAATTAAAAAAGCGCTCTAAAATTTTGATTATCAATCAATTTAAAAAATAAACTTTTTCGCTCTGAAAAAATCGAACGCCTCTACAAAACTCTTTATAAAAATTTTCGGCGGTGAATATACGCCAAAATTTCCGACAAATATAATGCTTAGATTGTAAAACCAAAACGATTAGTTTAACAATGTTTCAAGAAAGTTTTTTGTTCAATACGCTTAATTCTTCTTTTCGGTTCATTTTCAGAAGATTTTTATCTCCTTATTGATACTAAAAAGATAAAATAGGTTTGCCTTAAATCCAAAAATATGTCAAAAGACAACTTGAAGGGCTGAAATTCGTAGAACAATTGGGGATTTGGGCGAGTTTACCTAATTTTGACGCTTATTTTTATGTTCTTTGCTTTTTTTAATCCTTGTATCCTAAACATATTCTTCAATAAAATTCAATACTTTTAAATATGAAAAAAAATACAGTCTTTTGCCTTTTGAGCCTTTTTTGTCTCGCTTTTAATACCCCCTCAGTATCGGCACAGCAAAATATAGTGACATTGCGCTGCAAACTTGACAACTGTTCCGTTATGGACTCTGTGACTCTTTATACGCCTATGGGATTATTTCACAAGAAAATAACGGCGGTAAGACCAAATGCCAATGGTGAATTTGTCTTTCAGATACCCCGTTCAAAGACCCCTCAGTATTTTACGCTCGGAATGAATCTCGATATTACTAAACTCAAATATATCCTTTTAGGTACTGAAAAAGAAGTCCTTCTGACTGGTCCTTGTCACGACCCTTTGCAATCTAAAATTACAAAATCGCCTATAAATGATGCCTTAGTGGACGCTCAAAAAAAATTGAATGACACGAAGATTGAAATGGGTAAAATTTTGAACGACTATAATCGGGATTACAACAATGAAACATTGCGGTTGGCTATTGAAAAACAAATGTTAGCCGTTGATAATAAGAAATTAAAACTCCTAGATTCGGTCAAAAAAGTAAACCCTATAGCGGCACGTGCTTTGGCACTCGATACATATACGAGTTTTCAAAATACCCCTAATAAGATGTCTTTTAAAGGAGAAATTGACTATTTTGCAACTAAATACTTTCAATATGTCAATTGGTCAGACGCTGACATGAGCGAAATGCCGCCCATCTTTGACGCTTTTAGAAACTATGCCTTAGTCCTTTTAATGCCTGAATTGAAGCTAAAAGAAGCAGAAATAAGAAGTTATTTTGACCTTGCGTTGAAGCAAATACCTCAAAAAACGCAAGCCTATAAATTCGGTTTAACAGGCATCGTTGGTGCGTTATTGGAAAAACAACATCCTCTAATTGCCGATTATGGCGACCGTTATTTGACAAATTATCCACAGGACGACCTACAGACTCGCCAAAATGTCCAGCAGTTTGTCAACTATATGCGTACCAATATGACGGATATTCCAGCGCCTGAAATTGCCCAAACCGATACATCTGGTGCGGTGCGTAAATTGAGCGATTTAAAAGGTAAAGTCGTCTTGATTGATTTTTGGGCAAGTTGGTGTGGTCCCTGCCGCAAAGAAAATCCGACTGTTGTGGCAGCTTACAAAAAATATCGCGACAAGGGTTTTGAAGTATTCAGTGTCAGTCTCGACCAAGACCGTTCTCGCTGGATTAGTGCCATCGAGCAAGACGGTTTGATATGGCCCAACCATGTCAGCGATTTGAAATATTGGCAAAACGAAGCGGCGGGTAAATATGGTGTTTCCAGTATTCCACGCACTGTTTTGGTAGATAGGAACGGCATTATCACCAACCACAACCTCAGAGGACCCGCATTGGAAAGCAAACTAAAAGAAATTTTTGGGGAGTAATACCCCCCTCAGTAATTTTTGAATCTTAACACGACTAAATCTTAAATATGGCTTATTGGCTCATTAAATCTGAACCCGAATCATTTTCACTTGAGAATTTTCGTACTGAAAAAGTAACCGTTTGGTACGGTGTCCGCAATTATGCGGCGCGTAACAACTTGAAAGCCATGCAATTAGGCGATTTATGTATTTTTTATAGAAGTGTGAAAAAGCCCGCAGCAATTGCTCTCGCGCGTGTTGCTCGCGAGCATTATCAAGACCCAACGACAGATTTACCCGCATGGGTTGCGGTAGATATGGAGTTGGTTGAAGAATTTCGGACAGAGATACCCCTCAGTACCGTCAAGGAAATACCTGAATTACAAAATATGGAACTCCTCAGACTCAGCCGCCTTTCGGTGCAACAGGTTACAGATGATGAATTTGCTTTGATTTGTAAATTGGGCAGAAAGACTTGATAATCAAAGGTTTATTAAAAAAACAAGGGGCAAAACGCAGATATTACGTTTTGCCCCTTGTTTTTTTTCAAATATTTAAAATTACGGTTGTCCCGAAGGGTTCTTAACTTTCCAAACAGCCGTTTTCATCATTTTTTTAAATTCTTCAATCAATGGCAGTGCTTCTTTTCTAGCAATTTCATCACCATTGGAGTCGAGGAACAACAATGTGGGTAGTACCCGAACATACATTTGCTCCTTGATAGATGCCCCTTTTCCTTTTTCGATATTAACACGAACATTTATGATATTTTTGTTCATATACTCTACTACATCATAATCTTTAAAAACACTTTCTTCCAAAACTTTACAAGGCGCACACCAATCGGCATAAAAATCAATGAAAACAGGTTTTTTTTCTGATTTTGCTAAGGCAATAGCTGATTCGAGGTTATCGCCTTTTATAAATTGGACACGACCTTCAAGACGTTCTTCTTTTTC
>JAYTUR010000758.1:0-4595 GCA_043744475.1 Saprospiraceae bacterium
ATTACATTTGCGCCCTAAAATAAATTGTAAATCAAAAAATTAAAATAAGAGGTATTTCACCATGCTCATTATTGATGTAAGAGAAAGCGAAAGCATAGACAAGGCGTTGAAAAAATACAAACGCAAATTCGAACGTTCAGGCACACTCAAACAGTTGCGCCGTCGGAAAGACTTCACTAAGCCCAGCGTTGAGCGCCGCGCAGAAGTTTTAAAAGCTATTTACAAAGAAGAAAAGTACGGCAACCACCACGAGTGATTTCAGGGGTATTGATTTTGGTTATTTTGCTACAATATGTTTATATTTGCAAATAATCAATTTTCAATCACCAACTGTCATTCATTTTGAGTCTATACACCGAACAGTTCTTTCAGTATATATTATCTGAAAAACGTCTTTCCAAAAATACAAATACGGCATACCATATTGATTTAAATCAATTTGTCGCCTTTATTGATAAATATAGCCTCACTTCCGTTACGGAGGTGAGGCATATGCATATTAGGGCATGGATAGTTGACATGATGCAACATGAAATCACTGCCCGCAGCGTCAACCGCAAGCTCTCCTGCTTGAAAACCTATTTCAATTTCCTACAAAAAAGGCAACTCATCGTCGCTAATCCGATGGCGAAAGTCGTTGCGCCCAAGATGTCCAAACGTTTGCCGACAACCGTGCCTGAGCGCAACCTCGAATTATTGTTCGACCAAATGGAGTGGGGCACTGGCTTTACAGGTGTGCGCGACCGTGCTATTCTTGAAATGCTGTACAATACAGGTATGCGTCGCTCTGAATTGGTGAATATGAAAATTTTGGATATTGACTTCGGTTCGTACCGTGTCAAGGTGTTGGGCAAAGGCAACAAAGAACGGCTGATTCCTTTTGGCAAAAATTTGGGCGATATACTGAGGGGGTATCTTGAAATGCGTGCTCAGACTTTTCCGGGCAATATTAAGCATGACCTTTTTTTGACCAAAAAAGGAGACCATTTATCGGATAGTGCCGTTTATGAAATTGTCAAAAAGCAATTGTCGTTTGTGACTTCGCAGGACAAACGTAGCCCACATGTGTTGCGACATTCGTTTGCGACACATCTTTCAGAAAATGGCGCGGACTTAAATGCGATTAAAGAATTGTTGGGTCACGCCAGTTTATCGGCCACACAAATTTATACTCATAACTCTGTTGAGAAATTGAAGAAAGTGTATGAGCAAGCACATCCGAAAAGCGGAAAAGACACTTAAGACTTGAGAATTATTATTTCTTAAATTTTTAATTTTCCAAAATAAAGAGTGACTTAATGCGTCTTAAAGAAGATAAGTATTTGCTAAGATATTGACAATCACACCGTTATAAAAGGTGCTGATTCTGGTATTTAGAAAAATATTATTTTGGTTTTTTGTATGATAAAGTATATATTGTTTTGTTATTAAAATTTTTTGCAAATTTAATTTTTCAGTTTAAAAAATCTTCCTATATTGCATTCATTAACCCGTTGGGGTTATCAAACCATAAGTTCTTATAAACAATTATTTCTTTAACCACTTAAACCGAGGTTTAATATGAGAGTTCAAACTGAAGCTATTCACTTTTCTGCTGATGTCAAATTATTGGCTACAATTGATGCCAAAATTCAGAAATTAGAACACTTTTTCGACCGTATTATCGAAGCACGCGTGATTCTAAAACTTGAAAACTCTGGACAAGTCAGAGACAAAATCGCGGAAATCAAACTTCAATTACCTAATGGGGTAATTTTTATCAAAGAAACAAGTAAAACATTTGAAGCAGCTTTTGACAAAGCGATTGTTACTTTAAAAAGACAACTCGTCAAGTACAAAGAGCGCAAAAATGACCGCCGCCCTGAATAGTAAAAACAAAATAGAAGAAACTCAATTTTAATAAATTAAAAAACTTAACGCTCCGTTGTCTATCACAACGGAGCGTTTCTTTTTACCTTTGGGCATGATGAGTGATAAATGATGAATTTTCAAAGTATTGAACTTCAAATAGTTGCACATCTCAATACTTAATATTCACGACTAAATACTTTCATTATGTTTTCATACGATACACAAATACGCGTCCGTTACGGCGAAACTGACCAGATGGGCTATCTTTATTATGGCAATTATGCTCAATATTTCGAGGTGGGTCGTGCCGAAATGATACGTTCCTTAGGTTTGTCTTATAAAGAAATGGAATCCACTTATCAAGTCATGATGCCAGTAATGAGTTTGCAAATGCGCTTTGTACGCCCCGCTTTATACGATGAGTTGTTGACCGTCAGAACGACTTTGCGGGAATTGCCTAAATCAACAATTACGTTTCACATGGAGATTTTTAATGAAAAGAAAAAATTGGTCAATGGCGGCTTTGTCAAACTTTGTTTCGTTGACATGAAAACGGGGCAGACTGTACACCCCCCTCAGTATTTAATCGAAAAATTAGCACCACATTTTTAAATGTATAGTGGATAATTTATAACGGATAATGGAAAGAGCGGATAGGGGATAATGTAAAATGCCGTAGGAGAATACATCTCATACGGCATTTTCATTATCCTCTTTCCATTATCCATTTTTTAATTTCCTTCGGTTGTAAAGATATTGACGACAGAACCTTTTTTCAAAACAGTACCAGCTACAGGGTCTGTTCTTGTCACTTTTGCCGTATTTTGATTGGTAACAGTCGCATCTGGTGTGATAGTACCGAGCAATAAACCGAGACTTTCAAGGGTAAGCGAACACTCATCGGCTGCCATTCCAATTAAATTAGTAGGTACTTCTGCGTCATTAGATTCCCGTTTTGAAATCACAAAATCAACCGACGAGCCTTGCGGCACTTTTACAGGCGGCACACCACCTAAGAGAGCAGTGACATCTTTCCCACGTACAATAACTTGTTTTATCGTACCATCTATCAAGTTGGCATCTAAAAAGGTATCAATTCTACCTGCTTTTACGCCGAGCATTTCGAGGTTGCGGATATAAAAATTGATTTCATCACGTCCTGCAATGTCAGGTAACTGAACGAGATCACCCGCTGCTTTTGTGATTTTCAAGTAAATTGTCCGACCTTGTTTGACCAAAGAATTAGCCGCTGGGTTTTGGTCAATAACCAAATCGGCGGGAAAACCTTCCCGATATAACGTATCCGTTATTACGATTTCGAAGCCTTTATCCTCCGCATCACGGATAACTTCTTTGACATTTTTGTTCACATAATTGCCCACTTCTGTTGATTTGCCATGCCTCGAAAAGCATTTAACACCCCAAACCGTCAAAAAAAGAAGACCCGCTACGATAGCGAGTATCTTTGCAAAATTGAACAGAAAAATTTTACTCGATATAAAATACCAAGCCTCGTATCCAAAGATTTTCGTCTTCTCTTTGATGTTTTCAAAAAAGCTGTTTGCCATGTTGTTATTCGTTATTCGTGAATTCGTTAATCGTTGTTTGGAAACTCGTTGATAGGTAATCGCTTACGAATAACGAGTTTTCGAATAACGAGTAACGAATTAAATTATTTCTTCTAATTGTCTTGAATAAAATTCAGTCATTGTCCAACCATATTCGCGCACCATTTGCGGCACAAGGCTCGCTTCTGTTTGTCCAGGAACAGTATTTACTTCAAGCATATAGGGTTGTTCATCTGCGTCATTCCAAATAAAATCAATGCGTACAATGCCGCGACAGTTCAATATCTGATAAACTTTGCTGGCAGCCCCCCTCAGTATATCGGCTTGATTGTCATCAATGGGCGCAGGAATTAACTCCTCGCTTGCGCCTTCGTATTTAGCTTCAAAATCAAAAAAGTCTTTTTTCGGTCTAATTTCTATAATTGGGAAAACAACGATTTCACCCCGCGTCCGCATCACCCCGACTGTAAATTCACGTCCTTTGATGAATTGTTCTATCAAAAGCTGGTCGTCTTCCTTGAAACCTTTTTCTAAGGCTGCCGCCAAATCTTCCGCTTTTTCGACCCGACTCATACCGATTGAAGAACCGCCACTATTGGGTTTTACAAAAACAGGCAGCGTCAAATCAGCTAAAATGGTGTTTATACTGAGGGGGTGTGATTTGAAAATATGTAGCGATTTTGCAGTTTTTATACCACCGAAATGCGCCACCGCCACCGTAAAACGCTTATTCATCGTCAAGGCAGAAGTAGCGGCATCGCAACTTGTATAAGGCAAATCGAGCATATCAAAATAGCCTTGTAGCTTGCCATCTTCGCCAGGCATACCATGAATAATTATCAAAACAGCATCAAAGGTGATACGTTTCTCATTGATAGTCAATGTGAAGTCAGAACGGTCAACCAAAATCTCTTGACCATCTGCCGTTTTGTATGCCCATTTTTGACGGTCAATAATGATTTTATAGACATTATATTTTGAAGCATCAATGTACTTTTCTGCCACTTTTGCCGAAGCCACTGAAATGACGTATTCTCCTGTATAACCGCCAGTGACAAGCGCGATGTTTTTCTTTACCATAAATTTATATAACGCTGTTAATTCGTAAAAACTTAGGTCTGTTATTCACTGTTTTTCGCTACGCTCAAAATGCGTACTTTAAATTAGTTTTTTAAG
>JAYTUR010000759.1:0-1184 GCA_043744475.1 Saprospiraceae bacterium
CCAATCTCACCGAAATCCGAAATCCCACATCTGAAATCGTTAAACGTCAGCTGGTTTTACCTGTCCGTCTGTTAGTCCCAATTTTTTACCCTTCGCCATTTCAGCAAAAGGATTCGCACTGCCCCATGCATCATTTGGATTGTCTTTCAAATAGTGAACATCTAAATGGTCGGGTGCAAAAACAAGCCTTGCACAAGCGTAATATTCAAACAAAACACCACTGCCCGGGTCAATGATATAAATGAAAAAACCTTCGTCTGCTTTGTGACGTGTCGGTGCGCCCATGACGCTTTTGTAGCCTTTTTCGATGAAATAATCCAAAGCCAAAAGCACCTCTTCGCGGCTGTCCACATTCCAACAAATATGGTTTAAAACACCTTGATTCGGCTCAATATTAGGGTCAGTAAAAACAGCAATATCATGCGAGAGATTGCCAATCGTCCACAAACCACCAATCGGCGGGATGTCATCACTGATGCGTATTTCATCGGGATTTTTTAAGCCCATGCCTTGCCAAAAAGCTTTTTCTTCGGCATATTTACCTTTCGATACCATATACGTTACATGGTCAAAACGGCGTGGATTTGCGCCTTTCAAGCGATTACTTGCATAGCGGTCCGCGTAAATACTGCCTCTTTCGCCTTGTTCACGTAACCAAACGACATCCCAAAACACTTCATGCGTATGCCCTTCGGGTGACTGAAAACGATAGGCTTTGCCGTGTCCCAAATCGCCATCATACCAACCACGACCGGCACCAATACTTTCAAGGTATTGAACCACATCTTCTAAGGCTTCGGGGCTATCGGCACGCCAGCCGAGATGCCCCAAACCCGATTTTTCGCTCTGCGTTAATTTTAAAGTATGGTGAAAATAATCACCCCAAGCACGGAGATAAACCGAGCTGTCTGTCTTGTCTGTGATGTCCATGCCGACCACATCTGCAAAGAAATGAACCGATTTTTCGAGGTCAGTTGTCAAAACTTCAATATGGGCTAATTGAGAAAAATAATGCGGATTGCGTGCCATTATAGGATTTATTAGATTTTAATTTTAACATTGATAATAATCACAAAATTAAATACTAAAAACCGTGTAATGTAGGCAAAATGATTCTATTTATATGCAAAATCAATCATTCAGTAGCTTTTATTACTGAGGGGTCTGTTTTTTAGGCATGAATT
>JAYTUR010000760.1:0-1176 GCA_043744475.1 Saprospiraceae bacterium
CATAATTGCTGTGCCAAATGATATTTCCACCCGTGTCGAGTTTGAGAGTCAGGTAATCAAATTTATTCGTGAGTGAAACAAAACTGCTTCCTGTTACAAAAATATTTCCACTGTCGCCAACGGTGATTGCCGTTGGAATATCGGTGCCGCTTGCGGCACCATTGTAATAGGTGTTCCAATATTGATTTCCGTTGATGTCATACTTGATTATGTTGTAATCGTAATCGTTTGCGGAATCATTAAACGATGCAGCGGCGACATAGTAGTGACCTCCGTTGTCGGTTGCGGCGGCAACGCCGTAATCCTGAAGTCCGTAAGAGTTGTCGAAAGTATTTTGCCAAAGAAGAATTCCATCTTGGTCACGAAGTGTTACAAAAACATCGGCGTGACCGTTGCTTGCGTTGAGTGTGTTTCCAACAGTCAATAAATTTTTGTGAGAATCAGTAACGGCAGAACTCCAACTGATGGTGTCGGCTTGTCCGGCACGAGCAGTCCAGTTTTGAGAGAATACAAGTTGCTGAATTGTTTGGGCTTCAACTTGGTTGAAGCTTGTTTCAATAAGTGTGAAACAAAATAGAAGAGCAATGAGAGTGAATATTTTTTTCATTGTGTTTTGATTTAGTTTGTTAAAAGTAAAAGAATTTTTTTTGTCACGGTATTTTTTTACGATGGTTTACGGTGGACTATGAGCGGTGGGGAAAATGCAAGTGTGTTTAAAAGCAATAGCCCTAACAATAAGAACATTGCTTTTAAACACTCTTGCATTTGTGCAAGGGTCAGTAAGTGGTGTGTCGTTCATTTTTCCGTTCTTCGTGAAGCATTAATGGTTGCCTATAACGAAGAAGGGATTAAAGAAGTTTTTTAAAAGGGGGATTAGATGCACCACTGTTTGAGTACGCAACACTGTTCGATAGAAGTACAACTGTTTGTTTACCACTCAAAGCCCCCTTTTAAAAAATTTCTTTTAATCTTTATGTTATGCGCTGCCTTGCTGTTCCTACGAAGCTCCACTGTTTGAAGTTCCGAAACTGTTTGTTCAAGGCGATTTACATTCATTGCTCCACTGTTGGAAGTCCGCACGAAACCCTGCACTGTCATGTGCGTTGGCTTGCACTCTCTTTTTATTTTTTTCTGCGGTTGCATTGTGCGTTGAGAAAAAATAAAATGTGAGTGCAA
>JAYTUR010000761.1:0-4550 GCA_043744475.1 Saprospiraceae bacterium
ATCCGTAACTGGGGTGATGTTCCTGCACCCATGACACCCGCTTACCAACAAACGGACTTGTCCTATCCACAAGCTAACCGCGATGAAACGTATGACAAACTCATAGCTGATCTCAAAACCGCTTCTGACTTGTTGCCTTGGCGCAAAGAAGTGGCTGTCCGCAACGAGCGCGTAACCAAAGGTGCGGCAAAAGCATTACGTGCCAGAATGGCTATGCACAGAGGCGGCTACTCATTGCGGTCGGAAAGCAAAATGATGGAACGTCGTACAGATTACTTGACTTATTACAAAATTGCCCGCGATGAATGTGCCGAACTAATGGCAAACCGCAATCAACACACGCTTGTACCGAGTTTTGAAGCAATTTGGAAAACCTATATTTGTGGCTTCCAATACGACCCAGCGGGTGAAATCATGTTTGAGGCGGGTGCTGGTGGCGGCAACGGAAATACCGATAGCCGTATGGGTAACTACAATGGCACGAGAACCGATGCCGCTTCACGGTATGGTGCGGGTAACAGCGGTATTCAAGTTTTACCTAACTATTTTTATGCGTTCGATACACTGGATACACGCCGTGATGTCACTGTGACGACTTATTCTGTGGGAGCAACAAACCTTAAATCACCGCGTCGTGCAGGTGAATTGACAGATGGCAAATACCGTCGTGACTGGCGTAATCCCCTCCTACCGGGCAGTGTTTTGAACGTGGGTTACAACTGGGTTTTCATTCGTTTCTCTGATGTTTTGTTGATGTTTGCTGAAGCTGAAAACGAAATCAATGGCAGCCCAACACCTGCCGCTGTTGCTGCTTTTGAAGAAGTGCGTAAACGCGCTTATGGTGCTAATGCCAGCAAAATTGGTGCAACACCGACCAGCAAAGCAGGCTTTTTTGATGCCATTGTCAACGAGCGTTTTTTAGAATTTGGCAGCGAAGCCATCCGCAAATATGACTTGATTCGTTGGAACTTGTTGGGTAAAAAAATTGATGAAGCCCGTCAAATCATCCAAGACCTCAGAGATGGCGTAGGCAAATATGCCAATTTCCCTTTATCGGTTTATTGGAAACAAAATGGCGAGGAAATTCAGTACTACACGGCGACAGCTTCTAATCAGCCTTTCAATACGCCTATTCAAACACCAAATCCGACGACAGGTTGGACGAAAATGGACTGGCGGCAACACTTGACAACGGCTTCTGTTATTGACGGTAAACCGCTTTGGCAAGGCTTTGCTTCATTCTTTACGCCGAACAAAAGTGAGCTTTTTCCTTACGATCAAGCCACTTTGGACGCTTATCAAGGGAAATTGAAGCAGAATCCGAACTACTAAACGAGGCATCTAAAATTCCTTTTGGGATTTAGGGGGGCCCTCAGTATTTTAAGTATAAAACATCCTGAATTTTTCTTATTGGAAGATTCGGGATGTTTCTGTTATACCCCATAAATAAAAATTAAAGTTTTAATTTTTTTATCAAAATGTGGTATCTTCATGTGAGAATCCTTGAACAGGGTATTGCATTGTTTAAATGGGGTTTCACGAATATTTTTTTCTCAATAGTCTCAATCATTTATAAATCAAAGAGAACAGTGATGACACAACAAAACACATCAAACACGAGCTCGTTTTGGGTGCCTTTAAGCATCATTTTAGCCGTTATTGCTATCCTTCATCTTCAATATTTAGACATTCCACTCGAACGCGATGAATCTTTGTATGCTTATATAGGAAAAATAGCCTTAGGTGGCGGCACACCTTATTACGATTTCTATGAAATGAAACCGCCGATGCTGTTTTATTCCTACGCCTTGTTGATAGGTCTATTCGGTTACTCCGCAACAGGCGTACACTTGGCAGTTGTGGCTTTAGCGGTTGCCAATACCTTTTTTACTTTTCAGATTGCTCGAAAAATAGGTGGCATTCAAGTCGCCTACTTGTCTGCCATTGCTTTCGGTCTTTGGTCTCTTAATCCCGGCATACAAGGCATTTATTTGATGAGCGAAAACGTCGCTTTACTGTGGGGTTTACCTGCTATGCTGACGGCACTCGACTATTCACAGCAACTCGCCAACAGACAATTATTTGTTATCGGCATATTATTATCTCTGGCGTTTTTAGTAAAACAAACGGCGGGTGTA
Organism: Saprospiraceae bacterium; assembly: GCA_043744475.1. Classification (GTDB taxonomy): domain Bacteria; phylum Bacteroidota; class Bacteroidia; order Chitinophagales; family Saprospiraceae; genus JAAFJT01. The sequence goes on from JAYTUR010000761.1 coordinate 2,139, forward strand.
TTTGCGGCTTCGGTTGGTCTTTATTGGTTAACGATTTGGTTTACAAATAGAAAAACAATCCCTTTTACAGCGTTCATAAAGCCTTTGACGTGGACAATTTTAGGATTTCTCATACCCATCATAGCTTTTACATTAGTAATATGGGCAATGGGCAGTCTGAAAGATGCCATATTCTGGCTAACAGACTACCCGAATCACTATGCTAACGCTGTGTCCAACGAAAATGCTTGGCTCGCTTTTAAACTCATGCGAAATTTATCCATATCAAGTTATGAAGGCTATTTTATTGCGGCTCTGTTGGGTACTTTTACCTTAATCTTTTTGAGAAAAGAGTTAGCCTTGAACGTTTTTCTCAGCACTTGGATGGTATTAGCGGCATTCACCGTAACTATTGGCAATCGTTTTTATGGGCATTATTGGCTTTTGGCTATACCCGCTATGTCCATATTAGGCGCATTGTTTTTCAAAGAAATAACCCTTTTGCTTAGTCAAAAAATGGGCCGTATCGAAGCATCTATTGTCTTGATTCTAGGCTTTGCTTGGTCTTTACACGCTCTGGTTACGCAGCCTTCCATCTATTTTAGTCCTGAACTGACAGACATTAGTCAAAAATATGCGCCCGGTAATGCCTTTGTTGAAGACAAAATATTGTCAAATTATGTCGAAAAAATCTTAAAGCCCACAGACCGTGTTGCCGTATTCGGTTCTGATGAACAGTTTTTCATTTACCTTGAAAAAATAAGTCCCATTCGTCATGTTTTTATGCCTTTTATCATCAAAGATGAATTCAAACAAGTCATTGGTTGGCAAAATGAAACCGTCGAAGCCTTAAAAAATACCAAACCCGAGTACGTTATTTTCAACAACTACCCTTATGCTTGGCTCTATCCAGCCAATGCCGATGTGCATTTTTACAATAATATTCTTCAAGAGTTAAAACTTAATTACGACTTGGTCGCTTTCATCGAAAATCCCGGCAAAAACAAAAACATCCAAATCAAAGAACCCACCAACGGCGGCAGAATACCCGACACACAGTCCTATATTTCGGTTCTCAAAAGGCATTGATGCACCCCCTATAAAACAACATTTCAAGTGTCAAAGATGTAGCAATATAGCGGCATCATCAATGCTTTAATCGGACGTTCGACGCGAACAACCCGTCATCCCATGTTTTTAATAGAACTTCACGACCGAATGAATGATTCCACGAAGATTTACGTAATTTTGAGGCGCAATTCTTTTATAAAACAAGAAAATATCATGCAAAACAAAAAACTCACCGTTGGTCTCATCGGTTTCGGTTTGTCAGGTCGCTATTTGATTTCTCCTTTTTTAATGGTTAATCCAAACTTCCATTTGAAAACGGTGGTGCAAAACACGGCATCAACCGCTTCTGAAATATACCCCTCAGTAAAATCGGTCAAAAACCTCGATGATGTCTTGACGGATAAAGATATTGACCTAGTTATCGTCAGCAGTCCAAACGAAACGCATTTCGATTATGCGCGCCGCAGTCTCTTAGCAGGAAAACACGTTTTGGTCGAAAAACCCATGGCTTCCACCGTCGCAGAATGTGAAATATTGATGGATTTAGCCGCTAAACAAGGAAAAGTCTTATCTGTTTATCAAAATCGGCGTTTCGATGGTGATTTCCAGACCGTTCAACAAGTCATCAAAGACGGTCTCGTTGGCGAAGTATTGAACTACGAAGCTCGATTTGATCGTTGGCAACCGAATGCCAATCCCAAAAAATGGAAAGCAGTCCCTTCATTGGTCACTGGCGTTTTATACGATTTGGGTGCACACATCCTCGACCAAGCCCTTGTCCTATTTGGCACGCCCAAAAGTTTTGATGGTCAAGTCATGACACAACGTGAAAACACAACCATTGACGATGCCTTTGATTTGCGATTGGATTATGGACGTTTTCAAGTCTCCTTAAAGGCCGGTCTTTTGGTGCGCGAACCGACACCACGTTACAGGATTAACGGCTCAAACGGCTCGTTTGTCAAATACGGCATTGACCCACAAGAAGATATGCTGAAAGCCGGCATGTCGCCCGATGCCAAAGGCTTTGGCGATGAAGATGCCACTAATTACGGCACATTAAATACGGACTTAAACGGACTGCACTTTCAAGGAAAAATAGCGACAAAAGCTGGTAATTTCGGTCTTTTGTTTCAGAATCTCTACGAAACAATTGTCAATGGCGGTGAGTTATCTGTAAAACCAGAGCAAGTTATTGAGCAAATTCGGATAATGGAAGCGGTGAAGAAGGGTAAGTTTTCCCGTTTTTGACCCCCTCAGTAAATGTACGATGTTAGATGTTAGATGTTAGATGTTAGATGTTAGATGTTAGATGTTAGATGTTAGATGTTAGATGTTAGATGTTAGATGTTAGATGTTAGA
>JAYTUR010000762.1:0-1173 GCA_043744475.1 Saprospiraceae bacterium
ACTTTTTGCGTAAAATTCATTGCAAACGTCAAAAATAGGCAAAATTTAAGAAACCATGGTGCTACATGCATTATTCGGCAACATACGTCGATTTTTTGGTATCTATGTAATGTTTCATGCGATTTTCACGTACGACTTGACGTTGACCATCAATCATGTACAATCAAAGCTTGCTTTATTATACCAATACAACTGCTACCTACAATGTTGTTCGACCTTCTTGGTCTTCAAAATATAATGCATCGACTTTGAAAACAGAAACGTTCGAAAAATCAGCTCCTCAGATTTTTCTTTTGACTGTTATTTCGCTGAGACAGTTCACCTGTTGTAGACACGTATAAAAATCAATTTATGCTTTACAATAGCGTGCAGCAAAAATATAAACCGCTGCGTAAACGTTACTTTCATGGTGCCGCTTACCTGCCAATTCTTCAGGCCGCTATTGGCGGCCCACCGTCCACAAAGGGTTGTTTGAGGTAGGCTCCTGGAGCTACATACTTAATTCGCCTTACTACGCATGTTTTTGGACATCTCATGGCCCAACAATACCGAAAACATATATAGTCAGCCAAAAAGAAACTGTTCCGAGAAAGTCGTATTTTTGACAACCCTTTGTGGACGGAGCCTAACTGAAATTGACCAAACCGACTACATATCAGTTCCAGCCGCATACCACATTAAATATACATTAATTGCCCGACTTAACCAAGTAGTTAAATGATTAGACAGTATACAATTTATTGCATATGTGAGCGTTCTAATTCTTACTCGTTCAGTGCTGGTAGATATCATCAAATGCGTCGAAACGGTTCGGAGGTAGGTCTGATTGTGGCACGTCCACAATTCGTACAACCTACTTGTATGAACCAACGTTATCTTTTTTGAATACAGCATCTACCAGCGTGTTTACAAACGTAATGTAGTGTCCAGTATTGCATTATAGTCTGTTGAATGATAGCTGCACTTAAAGTCGACGCCGTCGACAACATATTTCGAAGTTCATGTTTGTTCTTTGCAATAGCTTATTTTCTTGAAACCTTACTTTTTTTGACTGAAAATAGGTGGTTCTTAAAGAACTTTTTGCGTAAAATTCATTGCAAACGTCAAAAATAGGCAAAATTTAAGAAACCATGGTGCTACATGCATTATTCGGCAACATACGTCGATTTTTTG
>JAYTUR010000763.1:0-1170 GCA_043744475.1 Saprospiraceae bacterium
CTCTTGTTTGGGTTGTTTTGAATGTCGCTACATCAAAAACCGTTGATGGCAATAATTTTTATGGATTATCCATTGGTTTTTGATGTAGCGACATTCAAAACAACCCAAACAAGAGCAAATGCGCCTAAGATTTCAGCCAAAACAGCGGGCATAATGCCAAAATACTGAGGGGGTGATTCAATCGGAAAAACAATAGGTTTGGCGGAGGTGAGTACAACCGTTACCAACGCCGCAACGGCACCGCCTAAAAATTGGGCAGACATATATGCGCCCGCTTCTTTAATATTCAAACGACCGCGTAATAAAATAGCCAATGTTACCGCAGGATTAAAAATAGCACCTGAAATATAACCCCCTGCATATATCAAACCAATCAGCACGACACCAACTGCAAGAGGTTGCAAATCAGCCGATACCTTCGCAAAGGAAGTCATGCACACCGTTAAGGTCAGAAAAAAAGTGCCTATAAACTCTGCAATAAGTTTTCTGAAATTCATTTCGATTGTTTTCGTTACGGGAAAATGCACTTGTCAATAAGTGTTTTGCTTACTTTTGCGCGTTTCTGAGAACACGGGCGGCAAACTTATAGAATTTTAATGATAGGCGAATAATCGGTTTGCTTTATTTTTAAAATAAAAAAACCCGAAAACGCATTTAATACGTCAACGGGTCCTTCCAATCGTGTTAGTAATTTCTTTTTGCACTGTGGTCTTCTTTCAGACGGCAGGTTACATATTTGTCACATTTTTGTCAAAACTTTAATCTTTTTTTATGAAAATAGCACTTATTGGCTACGGAAAAATGGGTAAAACGATTGAAAACATCGCTGTTCAGAGAGGTCATGAAATCGTTTTACGCCTTGATGTCAACAACGCCGAGGACTTCAAACGCCTTGCAGAAGCTGACGTTGCCATCGAATTTACAAGACCTGAATCAGCATTTGGCAACCTTAAACAATGTATTCAAGAAAAGGTTCCCGTTGTTTGTGGTACAACAGGTTGGTTAGACCATTATGATACGGTTTCGGAGTTGTGTTGTAAAAACGATTCTGCATTTTTTTATGCCTCGAATTACAGCATCGGTGTCAATATCTTTTTTGAAATCAACCGCCGTTTGGCTTCTATGATGAACAACTACCCTATGTATGACGTGCGTATGGAAGAAACCCAC
>JAYTUR010000764.1:0-4536 GCA_043744475.1 Saprospiraceae bacterium
AAAGAGCCAGTAATATCTCCGAACTCACGTTAATTATCTCTTTATAAAATAAGCAAAACGTCAGTTTATAAGACATTTAAGGAATTTTCACTAATCTAATCGTTTCTAAAGTGTTTTCAAATCTTAAAAAATAAACACCCAGAGGTAATGAATGACCAACAGAAAATGACCCCTCAGTATCAAATATGTTTTTAGTCCAAACGACTTTACCAGTTATATCATAAAGGACTGCTTTCTCTTGTCTTTTTAAGTTCGAAAAATAGACTGTAGTTTCATTGACATAAGGGTTTGAAGCAACTTGTATGTTTGGCAAATCATTGTTTAAGACGACACTGATAATTTTACTAAAAGACTCTTTTCCATTCCATTCTTTAAACATCAAACGGTAATAATTCTTTGATAATGAAGGTTTTATGTCCACAAAATGCGATTTATACTGAGGGGGTGCTTGTTCGCTTATTTTTTCAATATCGTTTTGATTCTGAATAAGCCATTTTAATTCAATTTGATTTTTATTGATAACACGACCTGTAAAGTCTTGAAGGTCAATAGGTATAATCGAATTACCTAAAAACTCGCGCCGTGCCACCACAAGCGTTGTTCCTCGATTGAAAACAACAGCATTGCCCGCCGCATCTGTTTGAGCTGCCGTATTGCCACTGCTTGGATGTTGTATGGAAATAAACATAAATTTATAATCGGGTGAAAATGTAATGCCTGTCGGTTCACAACCAGCAGGTGTTGTGGCAAATAAACGCACATCATTTGTTCCGCCAGGCGTATGCGTTGCACCAACAACCCAAATATGGTTGCCACTGCCATCATTTAAAATCCATAGATTACCTTCACCGTCAAAAGCCAAATTATCATTACCCGCTTCGCCTAGATAGCCATAATTTTCACAAACGCCATTAACAGTATAGCATTGATTGGAGACGTAAGTTTCATAATTGGAAACGGTTGTACCGTTGTCCTTAAAACGATAAATTTCTTTGTTAGAGGTTGAAGCGACATAAATTTTACCATCTGGCCCAATTTCTACGTCTTCAATGCGACTAATATTGGTTGCGCCTGCTGTTGTTGATAAGGAAACCGTATTGTTGCGGTCACTTTGTGATGTATTTGGGACGATTACCCATTCGCCATTGCCATTACCCGTCAGTTTTAACGCATAAAGTGTTCCCGAAGTCGGGTCATTGGCTGTGGTGCAAACAAATTTATAGACGTAACCAAAGTCATTATTATCCGCACCAAAATATATGGTTGTGCCGTCCGATTTGACAGCAGCATTTTCATGTGCCACACAACCCAAAGCCCATAATTTACGCAAGGCTTTGCGCGTAATTGGGTCAAATTCAACAATCCAACCGATATCATTGTAGCCATCGGCATTGAAATCAGACGTATAAACGTATTCTTCACAACTTAAAACCGTTCCCCAAGGTGTTAAGCCGCCTGAACAATTGGCTGCCGTTAAGCTATTGATAGCCGTCAAATCAGCTGCTTGTGAATGGACAACTGACCATAGCTTCGTCATATTATTGTAGTTGACATCCAATACAGTTGCGCCGCCCGGCGCTGTTTCATGATTGATATTGATATAACCATTTGTGCTGCTCCCTGCGATGGGGACATAACAGGTAAAGTCAGGATTATCCAGCATATTGCCGCCTATACTGAGGGGGTCATTCGTTTGAATCAGTTTCTGAAATCTATGGGTTGGTGGAATGACAAACTGTTCTGTTTGTGCCGTTGGCGTGACGGAATTGAATGTGCCAATGGTTTGAGACAACAGTTTGAAAGAAAAAATAAGAAAAAACACGGTTAGTATTTTCATTAGTTGAGTGGTTTTAACATAACGTGAGTTGGGAGATATTACAGTTTCTCACGTTAAAATAGTTTTCCAATATGTGTTCGTTAATTGGCTCTAAGGTAAGTTTAAAAGTCGTCGAAGTTCTCAACTTCGACGACTTTTTTGTTTTCTTCAATTTTTTTTCAAAAATTGACAACTTACCTTCACACTGAGGTTTCGTCCTTGATTAAAAACCCCTACTCTACCTGTCGCCACATTTTCAGGTGCATATTTCAAGCGGCTCAAATGACTTTGATAAGCGACATCGCCTAAGTTTTCGGCACTGATGAAAAGGCTCATAAAGTCCTTGCGCTTAAAGGCTTTGATGTTGCTACCGATGCCCGCACTCAATAAAGTATAAGCAGGTGTAGCGGTTTCCGTACCAAAAGCACGGTAAAAGCGGTTTTGTGCAAAATAATAGTCAACAGCAAATTTGACATACACATCGTTCAACAACTTGCCGACGCTTTTAAATTGCGCTTTTAGTTCACCTCTGTACTTTGCCGCAGGGATGAAAGGCAAATATTTCGTACTGTCGGGCTGATTTTGTTGAATCGCTTGCACAAACGAAAACCCATTTTCAATGTGCAACCAATCCAAAGGATGCGGATGAATGTCCATATAGATTTCGCTACCCAAAAGCCGTGCATTGCCTTGCGTGAACTTGTAAGCAGGAATATTATTGGAAGGATTTGGAATAGAATCACCTCCTGCAACGCTTGTTAGTTTTTCAGAAAAAATATAATTGGAAATAAAATTCGCAAAAGGCGTTAATTCAAAAGTCACGTGGTCGCTGTTTAAAAAATACGCCACATCTAGTTGCCGACTGACTTCGGATTTCAAGTCAGGATTGCCATATTCGTAGCGATAAGTGCCTTCATGCACGCCATTTGAGCCAATTTCAGCGATATTTGGCGCACGAAAGCCTTGCGATACATTCAATTTCAAAGTGGATTGTTTGTCAATTTGATAAGACAAACCGATGCTGCCCGTGTAACTGTTGTAGTCTTTTTGAAAGGCGGGGAATTTCAATTTAGTCGCATCGTTTTTAACAGTTGTCGGACGTTCCAAACTATCTAAAAGCAATTGGTGCCCGTTAATATGCCGGTTATCGAAGCGCAAACCAGCCGCTAAAGTCAGTTTTTTGTTGAAATGTTTTTCCGTAAACACAAAGCCACCGACATCAAGAAGGTTATAATTAGGTATTAAAAATGCTAAACCTTTATTGACGTTTTGTTGCTGCATACCACTCATGCCCATCGCCAATTCCCAACCGTTTTTCTCTTCAATATTATAACGTGCACTGTAATTGAACGTTGATAAATCAAAATACAAAGCCGTATTATCAGGATTCAAAACATCGCCATACTCCCGTCGTTTGTTGTTTTGATAGCCTAAATCCACATCAAAAGTACCATGTTTAAGCACAAAATGATTATTGGAAATGATTCTTTGATGATTAATCACTTGATGCGGAAAGCCAATGCTTCGACTTTTCAAATCATCAGAAGTCGCCGTCGTTTCTTCTGTTGCACCTAAACCATCGGGTTTTTCAAAAGTAAAATGACCGAACGCATCGCGTACCCCCTCAGTAATGCCGACTTTTGTATTATAAGTATTGAACGTCAAATGCGTATAACCCCAATTTTTGGATAAGCCTAAAAACAAGCCGCCGTCCATCTCCTGAAAACCCGAATTCAGCACCTTGCCGTCGTACTTGTTTTGGTAATTCCCCGCCCCTTTTTGACTGACGCGCGCTAACCACTGAAAGTCCTTCTTATTACCTGCATTGGACAATGAATAGCCGAAAAGATTGTTATTCGTTTGAAAATTAGATACAAACTGTGTTTTCACGATTCCAGGCAACGGCGACTTAGGCGAAATAAAATTCAAAACACCCGCAATGCCATCAGAACCATACATCAAACTGCCCGGACCTTTGACAATTTCGATTTTATCAATCGCGTATTCATCAATCTCAATACCGTGTTCATCGCCCCATTGTTGCCCTTCTTGACGAATGCCATCGTACAAAGTAATGACGCGATTGTAGCCCAAACCCCGAATCATGGGTTTAGAAATAGCCGCGCCCGTGGTTATTTGATTGACACCCGGGATATTTTTCAAACCATCAATCAAATTGGTCGCAGCATTTTGATTCAAGGCATTTTTATCAACCGCTTTGATGACCAAAGGACTTAATTTCAATTCCGTTGAATGTGTCACCGCCGTCACCACGACTTCATTGAGTTCAGAAACCGCTGAACCTAATGGGAAATCAAGTGTCGTGTTTTTATCAATTTTTACGCGTTCGATATGGTTTTTGTAACCAATGTATTTGACTTCAAACAGATAATTGCCATTCGGTACGTTGTCAAAAGAAAAATCCCCGTTTGAATCGGTCGTTGTACCCATTTTTAAATCGGTGATATAGACCGTAGCTTCTATCAAACCTTCTTTTGTTTGGTCGTCTTTGACGGAACCTGTTATTTTATTTTGTGCCGAAAGGCTTATTTGTGCTATACATAAAATGCCTATAATGGCTATGAATGTCTTTTTCATTTTTATATTTTTAGACAGCCTATTGGATACTTTTAAAGTATTCAATAGGTTGAAATAATAGAAAGATTTGGCTTTTATACCCCCCTCAGTATAAAAAGCGTTTTGCTCGATTTAAACATTGA